>JAZQMD010000064.1:0-2251 GCA_045543215.1 Oscillospiraceae bacterium | reverse complement strand
TTCTTTTTTTTTGGCCGGGCTGCGGGGGGGGGGGGAGGGACCCCTGATGCAGGTGGGACATCCCAGCCGCATCAGCAGGAAGACACCAGTCAGCCACCCGTCAGTGCTGATCCCACTGGGGCAAAGACCGTTTACTCCAACGGTGGGCCGGAGGAATTTTTTGAGACACCTTGGCTCAATCCCGGTGTTTATTTCTATAATAAGGCACTCTATGGACATTTGATCGTGGCTGATGAAAATCTGACCCCTATTCCTGATCATCCTGATGCTTTGGCATCTTATGAGTATAGTGCCGATGGCAAGACACTTACCTTTACGCTGCGGGATGATGCTTACTGGCACAATGGCCAGAAGGTCACCCCGGAGGATATCAAGTGGAGCATCGAGTTTGTGGCCAAAACCCCGGTGTGCAACGCCGTGTTTGTTTCCACCTTCTCAGCCATTGCCGGAAGTAAGAATGCCGACGGTACATTTAATGAGACTTTTAGCGGAATTGCCATTGATGGGCAGACCATTACCATCACCTTTGAAAACATCGCCCCCGATGCGCTGCTCACCTTCACACAGTTTGCGCCTGTGCCTCAGAGTGAATTTGAGGGTGTCGATCCCCTTCAAGTCCAGCAGGCACCCTTCTTCCAACATCCCATTGGCTGCGGTCCCTTTATGGTGGAAGAGGTTAATATGAAAAACTACACGATCTTGGCCCCCTTTGATCAATACTATAACGGCGTGGCTGATTTTAAGATCCAGCTTCTGCCAAGCGCCGGAGACTCCGATCCCAATCTGGTCACCCGGGTCAAGTCGGGTAACTTGGACTATGGATATACCAAGACAATCACTGATGTTCAGGCCTTAGAGGAGGTAGAAGGTATTACGGTTACCCCTATTGATGTGCGCTATACCCGCTTGTTTTTCCTGAACAAGTTTCCAAAGAAGGACGGTTCTCCTGCGCCTCTGGCTGACTATCGTGTGCGCCAGGCTATCCGCTATGCCATTGACATGGCTACTATCTGCGAGACACTCTTCCAAGGCGCTGCTGTGCCTGCTGACGTGATGATACCCGGTGAGGCTGACAAAGCTTCCGGCCTTAACCCCTACAGCTATGATCCGGAGAAAGCCAAGCAACTGCTGGCCGAGGCTGGCTGGGATCCCAATACCACCATTAAGACGGTTTATTACTACACTGACCAGAGCACCGTAGATTTGATGACTGCCATTCAGGCCTATCTGGCAGATGTGGGAATCAAGATGGAGTTTGAGTTGGTAGAGGGCGATCTGGCCACTATCCTGTGGTCCGCTCCAGCTGACCAGGTCAATGGGCCAAGGGAAGTTGACTGGGATATGTGCTATGCAGCCAATGCAGCCTTGTCGCTCCATGAGTATTATGATCGCTACCGCACCGGTTCACCTACCAATTCCCATACCCCGGAGGATCCGGAACTTAACGCGTTGATTGATGCTACCAATGCCTCTGCGGACGTTTCCGTGCAGATTGAGGCATTTAAAGAAATTACCAAATATGAAAACGAGACCATGTTTACCATGGCCCTCTACTACCAGCCTATTTTCCTCATTACCAGCGACAAAATTGGTGATATTCAAAAGGGAAATCCACAATTCTGTATCAACTGGGACATCCAAAACTGGAATGTTCAGTAAATCCCGAGTCACCCGGTAATTCATAAAGCCGGAACTTCTCCATCCGTCCCATTTTTTAGAGGAGAAGAGTTCCTCTGGGAAGGGCCGACGCGATGCCGGCCCTTCTTTTTTCACTGGGAGAGTGATAAAATGAGAAATACCTTACAATATATCTTGAGAAAATTGCTGATGATGCTCCCCATGGTCTTGCTCATTACGTTCCTGATCTACTTGGGGCTGGAGTTGACCCCTGGGGATGCAGTTTCCCATATGATCCCACCTGACCAGCTGGCAAACATTGATCCGGCTCAATTGGAGGCCCTGCGGGAAGCCTACGGCCTGAACGATCCCTTTATCGTACGTTATCTTAAATGGCTGGGAGAACTGCTCCGAGGGAACTTCGGGTATTCCATCACCAGTGGCGTGCCCATTAAGGAGCTTCTGCTTCAGATGTTTCCGGCCACCATCGAGCTTTCCCTGGCGGCCCTGCTTATTTCCTCCGTATTAGGAAGCCTTTTGGGGATTTTCAGCGCCTTAAAAAAGGGCTCCGTTGGAGATAATGCACTCACGGTATTTGGTATGCTGGGCGTATCTATTCCGCAGTTTTTCTTTG
>JAZQMD010000063.1:0-13895 GCA_045543215.1 Oscillospiraceae bacterium | reverse complement strand
CCAAGTTAGTTCTGAATCAGAGGACGAAGAGAATGAAGAGAGATAGCAAAACAGTAGGTTTTGCATAAAGCAATTAAAAACGAATAAATTTAGCAAAAAAAGAATCCCCAAGTTGTTTTATTAAGCTTGGGGATTTCTTTTTACTTAATTTTTGGTTTTTCCATATATACCACCCCTTTCTATCATTATATGCATCAAACAGATTGCCCTATTACTTTAAAACGTCCCGATTGCAAATCTTTGCAACCGGGACGTTTTTTATAAAATCGAAATAGTTAACTCTGATGCCAAGGAATTACAAGTCGTTAATGTACCAGAAATCTGCCGCCCCGATTTGGTGGTATTGATAGATACGATTTCCCCACATTAAGTAACCATCACAGTAATTATTATTTTTCATGCAGCTTGTGGCATTGAGTTTGCTATGCTATAATTTTTATATCTTATCGATTTAGCGCAATGAAAATTCGCGTAATTTACAGCGGCTACTATGTACGGAGCACTGTACACCGACTGCCATTCTCAGATTGCTAAATACCAGCGCTCTTCGATCGAGGCACAGATCATTGGCGGCATTGGTGTTGCTGCTAAGGAGCTTGGCAAGGCTATTGCCTCTGTCCCTGTTATCCGGGAAGGCCCGGTGGATAAAGCACTCATCAGCGCAGGAGATTCTATCGGCAGGTTTAAGCGGGATGCTGTCCATCCGAAACTGCAGGCCTTTAAAACCTTTGAAGATAACCGGATGAATCCTTTTATTAAAAATCTGCAATCTGTTAATCTGCTGTACAATACCGAAAACACCATGATCACAGATGGTACCAATCTGTATATGCTACAACCGGCATAAAAAACTACAAGCCCATTGGCCTGGAAAGACGATTGGGCTTGCTTTTTATTTGATAGACTGAACGATAGCCATTCGATGAACGATAAGATTATCCCGTTACTGCCCCAACTGCCTCAATCGGCTGCTTAATTCCAGGGCATAAAACCACATATCAACAAAAAGTTGGAATTACACCCATTTCCAGTTAAAATCCCAACATAAATTCCGATATAAAAAATCACCAGACTTGAAATTATATCAAGTCTGGTAATTTTTCTGGTTGCGGGGGAAGGATTTGAACCTCCGACCTCCGGGTTATGAGCCCGACGAGCTACCAAGCTGCTCTACCCCGCGATATGAGTAGACGACCAGGTAAGAGGTCATGGTGCCGGAGACCGGGGTCGAACCGGCACGGGATTACTCCCACGGGATTTTAAGTCCCGGGCGTCTGCCAATTCCGCCACTCCGGCGAATTGGTTCTAAGCTATGATAACATAGCCTTTTACTGATGTCAACCCCAAAAAGATAAATTCATATGACAAAGTTCCCTAATTTTTATCCCGTCATTACGTTACTACAAACATTACGTTACTACAAAATGGCATCCATTTTTCCGACCCTTTTTTGCACATGTTGCACCCACATGTGCATATACTAGTATAGATTGCCTTTAATTAAAGAAGGGGTAAATTAAAGAAAGGAGTGACCCAAGTGAGCGACTGGCAGGAACCTGGGCCTGTTTTGGAAGAGCCCAACGGAGATGTGGACGATTTAATTTTTCACACCGAGTGTAGCTGGGCAGCCAGCGACCGATAAGAAGAACCGCCTGGGGGCGGTTCTTCTTTATTCCTTTAAGAATGACAGTTTTTTCTTTACAACTGGGTCAGTTTTTTCTATAATAAGGAAAAATAAAATTAGTAGAAAATGTGAGAGGTTAATATGCTCGAATTTGATGAATACAAAGTAAAATTAAACAATCTGCGTCCCTCTCTTGAAGCGCTTGGAAGAGCTCTTGACCTAGACAGTGCCGCCCGAGAGTTAGACGAGCTTCATGCCCGCTCTGCCGCAGAGGGTTTTTGGAATGATGTTGAGCAGGCGCAGAAGACCCAGCAACGGATCAAACGTCTGGAAGACAAGATTGCCAACCAAAAAAAACGACTTAGCCTCTGGGAAGACCTGATAGCTCTATGTGAAATGGGCAATGAGGAAGAGGATAGCTCCCTCATCCCCGAGGTGGAAGAAGGCTTTACTGCCCTGGAGGCCGAAATGGAAACCGCTCGCCTGGACACCCTTCTTACTGGCGAGTATGACAACTCCCCGGCTATCCTAACCTTCCACGCTGGGGCAGGTGGAACCGAGGCCCAAGACTGGGCCCAAATGCTCTACCGCATGTATACCCGCTGGGCTGAGCGCCATGGTTTTACCTATCAAATTTTAGATTACCTGGACGGAGATGAAGCAGGCATTAAATCTGCCACTATTCTCATCGAGGGAGATAATGCCTACGGCTATTTAAAGGGGGAACACGGGGTGCACCGGCTGGTGCGGGTATCCCCCTTTGACTCCAACGCCCGGCGGCAAACCTCCTTTGCTGCCCTGGAGGTCATGCCAGAAATCCCCGACGACGTGGAAGTAGAAATTAGGCCAGAGGATGTAGAAATGCAGGTTTACCGCTCTTCCGGTGCTGGTGGACAGCATATTAATAAAACTTCCTCTGCCGTACGCCTGATCCACAAACCTACCGGTATCGTGGTTGCCTGTCAGACCGAGCGCTCCCAATTTCAAAATAAGGAAACCTGTATGAAAATGCTTCGCTCTAAGCTGATTCAAATCAAAACCCAGGAGCATCTGGAAAAAATTTCCGATATTAAGGGTGTGCAATTGAAAATTGAGTGGGGCAGCCAAATCCGCTCCTATGTATTCATGCCCTATCAACTGGTGAAGGACAACCGTACCGGATACGAAACCTCCAACATTAGCGGGGTAATGGACGGTGACCTCGACGGCTTTGTCAACGCCTACCTCACAGCCTTGGCAACAGGCAACTGGGCAACCAAGTAACAAATCGTACCCGAAACAATTAGTCCCACAGGACAAGTGATGAAGTACAAATGATAATTTGAAAGGTGGAATTCAGATGAAGACAAGCAAAAAACTTCTGTCCACACTACTATCCCTGGCTATGGTATGCTCCCTGTCCATGACCGCCACAGCCACGCAGACAGATGGAAAAATCGTGATCCTGCATACCAACGACGTACACTGCGGGATCGACCCGGTGACCGACGAGGAGAGCGGTGTCATCACTAACCTGGGCTATGCCGCCGTAGCCGCCTACAAAAAGACCATGGAGGCTGAATACGGCGCGGACAATGTCACCCTGGTGGATACGGGCGATGCCATCCAAGGCGGGGCCATCGGCACACTCTCCAAAGGCAGCTATCTGGTGGATATTATGAACCAGGTAGGCTATGACCTGGCCATTCCCGGAAATCACGAGTTTGACTATGGCATGGACAACTTCCTTACCCTGGCCCGGGAAAGATCACAATATGCCTATATATGCTGCAACTTTGTAGACCTATCCACCGAAAAATCCGTGTTTGATGCCTATAAAGTGGTGGACTATGGAGAAGTAAAGGTGGCCTATGTGGGCATCGATACGCCTGAATCTCTCACAAAGTCTACTCCCACCTATTTCCAGGACACTCAGGGAAATTATATTTACGGTTTCTGCCAAGGCAGCGATGGTCAAGAGCTATACAATGCTGTCCAAAAAGCGGTAGATGCCGCCCAGGCCGATGGGGCCGACTACGTGGTGGCCCTGGGCCACCTAGGTACTGAGGGCTCTATTGACGTGTGGACCGCCGGTGCAGTCATTGCAAATACCGCCGGAATTGATGTATTTATTGACGGTCACTCCCATGAGACTTATACCAAAACCGTACAGAATAAAAATGGCGAAGAGGTAACTCTGACTCAAGCGGGCACCAAGCTATCCGGTCTGGGCAAGGTAGTCATTGACACCAAAACAGGCGAGATTAACGCCCAGGTGATCCCCGCTGCTGACTGCACCCAGCAGGACACCGATGTTGCCAACTACATTCAAGGTATCAACGATGAATTTGCCGGTGTACTTCAAAAAGTAGTAGCCAGGAGTAGCGTAGACCTTACCGTCAACAGCCCCAGCACCGGAAACCGGGCAGTACGCAGCGCTGAGACTAACCTGGGCGATCTATGCGCAGATGCCTACCGCATCATGTTGGAGGCCGATGTAGCTTTTGTCAACGGTGGCGGTGTACGGGCCAATATTGCAGCTGGTGATATCACCTATGAGCAAATTATTGCCGTCCATCCGTTTGGCAACGAAGCCTGCCTGGTGGAGGCCACCGGCCAGGAGATCCTGGATGCACTGGAGATGGGTGCCCGCAACTGCCCTGAAGAAAACGGAGGTTTCCTACAAGTCTCTGGCCTGACATATACCATTAATACCACCATCCCTTCTTCAGTGGTTCTTAATGATGAAGGCGAGTTTGTAAAAGTGGACGGGGCCTACCGGGTTACTAACGTTACGGTTGGCGGTGTCCCCCTGGATTTGTCCAAAACCTATACATTGGCCTCCCACAACTATATGATTAAAAGCGGCGGTGACGGTTTTGTCATGTTTAAGGACAACAATCTGATTAAGGATTCAGTCATGATCGATAATGCCGTCCTTATCAACTATATTGTGGAGAAATTAGACGGTGCGGTGGGTCCGGAATACGCCGATCCCAAGGGCCAGGGCCGCATCACCATTATTCTGCCTCAGACTCAGTCCGAGACTCCCATCCAGGCTGAAACCTCCGCTCAATTGGAAACACTTACTCAGCCTGACGCATCCTCTCCCCTTTCAGGTCCTGCCGGCTCCACATCCTATGTAGTGACTGTTGGAGACTCCCTATGGAAAATTGCCCAAAAGTATTACGGCTCGGGTGTCAAATGGCAGATAATTTATCAAGCCAACAAGACCACAATTAAGTCCCCTGCTCTGATTTTTGTAGGCCAGTCCCTCATAATTCCCAGCCCGTAGCCAAGACCTGGGGGTATCCGACAAGTGGATAATCCCAGTAGTATAAGGCATACACCCTTTTTGATCTCATCCAGAATATAAATAAAAGCGCCGTATCCACGAAATGGGTACGGCGCTTTTATTTATAAACAGGTTACCTCCGTTGCTCCAGGGGAATAAAGGGACGGCTGGGGGCCACCGCCTTATAAGCGGGGCGAATAATACGCCCACTGGGATTATATATCTCCTCAATGCGATGAGCGCACCAGCCCACCACCCGGGCGATAGCGAACAGAGGCGTGTAGAGCTCCGGGGGAATCCCCATCATTTTGTATACCAAGCCAGAGTACATATCCACATTAGCGCACACACTCTTGTTGTCCTGCTTCTCTTTGAGAAAAACTGCAGGAGTAAGGCGCTCAACCGCCTCAAAAAGGTGGAACTCATCCAGCATACCCTTTTTCTCTGCCACCTGACGAGCAAACTTTTTCAGCAGTACCGCCCGGGGATCGGAAACCGTGTAAATTGCATGACCCATGCCGTAAATAAGGCCAGAACCGTCCCCAGTCTCCTTGCGGAGGATTTTGCCCAAGTAAACAGAGATCTCTTCATCATCCTTCCAGTCCTTCACGTCCCGCTCTATGTAAGAAAACATATCCATAACCCGCATATTAGCCCCACCATGCTTGGGCCCCTTCAGTGAGCCTACAGCTGCGGAAATAGACGAATAGATATCAGTCCCGGAGGAGGAGAGTACCCGGCAGGCAAAGGCGGAGTTATTGCCGCCACCGTGTTCCATATGTAGTACCAAGCACAAATCCAACAGACGGGCCTCTTCAGTGGTAAAGTGCTTATCATGACGCACGGAGTAAAGAAAATTTTCCGCCACCGACAGCCCTGGCTGAGGCCGATGGAGATAAAGAGACTCATGATCATAATAGTGCCGCTTGGCGGCAAAGGCGTGGGCTACGATCACCGGAAACCTGGCAATGAGCTGTAAGGCCTGAAGCATCTCTATGGATAGGGAGTTATTATCCGGATCAGGATCGTAGGTATATAGGGCAAGCACCGCTCGGGCCAACTTATTCATCACATCGTTGCTTGGGGCCTTGAGAATCATATCCTCGGTAAAGTTGTGGGGCATCTCCCGGAAAAAGGCCAAACTTTCCCCAAACCGCTCCAGCTGCTGAGTGGTGGGAAGGGTACCGAAGAGAATGAGGTAGGCGGTTTCTTCAAAACCAAAGCGCCCCTCGGTGGTAAAACCGTCAATTAAATCCTCCACATCGATTCCACGGTAAATGAGCTGGCCGGGAACGGGTACCTTCTCCCCATCCTGCATTATATAGCCACGCACATTGCCAATTTGTGTGACTCCAGCCATAACTCCAGTTCCGTCGGCATTGCGCAGGCCTCGCTTCACATCGTAACGTTTGTAATAGGTAGAATCAATCTGGTTATATTTTTCAAATTCCCCGCATAACCCTTGGATGAAGTCCAGAGATGCTGTATATTTCTCTATTGCCCGCTGCCGAGCATGGATAATCCCTTTAAAAATTGCCTCGTCCAAATGCCCCGCCTCCTTAAGAAGATAAATCAAAAGTCCCAACAAATGAGAATTAGTAAATTTCATTATAACGAAATTTTTGGAATTCGTCAATTCATTAAATATAGACAAATTTATAAGAAATCTGACTGAGAACAAATAGCTTGCCGCAAGAAATGAAAGGAAAGGGAGAAAAACTTGCAAAAGAAGGATATCAGCAGGAGATTGAAGCCCGTGACGGGTACGGCCCTGGGGCTGGTGGCTCTGGCTTTTTTGCTGCCAACCCTATGCTTTGGCGGAGGAGAGCTCAGGTCAATTTCTTTAGAAAAGAAAGCTCCCGCCCTACTTCCGCCTAACCCGGTGGCGGTGGAACGAAAAGAGCTTCTCCGTCCAGATAACACAACGGGAGGTTTAGACAGTTCCTTTTCCATTACGGTCTTGGAGGAAAACGGCACCGTGACCGAAACCAATATGGACGACTATCTCTGGGGGGTGGTCGCCGCCGAAATGCCTGCCGCCTTTCACCTGGAAGCGATGAAGGCCCAAGCAGCTGCAGCCCGTACCTATACCTTATGGAAGTCCCTTCACAACAGCAGGCACGCCCAGGCCGATGTATGCACCGACTTCACCTGTTGCCAAGCCTGGATCAGCCGGGAGGAGGCCGCCGCCAACTGGGGTGAAAATGCGCAGTTGTATACTGCCAAAATTACCGCAGCAATATCGGGGACTGACGGCCTGGTCCTGTGCTGGGAAGGCCAGCCCATTCAGGCGGTATTTCACTCCTCCTCAGACGGGAGTACAGAGGATGCAGTATCTGTTTGGGGCACCACGGTACCCTATTTGGTCGGGGTGAATACCCCGGAGGGAGATGAAGTTCCAAATTACCATACCACTGTTACCCTCTCTGTCGATGAAACTGCCGCCGCCTTGGCCCCCTTTGGCTGTGACCTATCCGGCGATCCCTCCACCTGGTTTCAGGCCTTTACTTACTCAAAAAACGGAGCTGTAACCAACGCCCAGGTCGGAGGTACGGCTGTGAGCGGCCCCTCTCTGCGCTCCGCCCTGAACTTGCGCTCAGCCTCCTTTGACGTAGAGTACACTAATGAAAGCTTCCTCTTTTCTGTCACCGGATACGGACATGGAGTTGGTATGAGTCAGTACGGTGCCAATGCTATGGCTAAAGAGGGTAAGACCTGGAAAGAAATTGTATCCTGGTACTACACCGGTGTAACAGTGGAGCAATGGCCCCAAAAGGAGGAGTAAACCTCCCCCTACTCCAGCAGCATCTCTAGATCAGATAAGGTCAAATGGGGATGGATGGCCAAATTAATTCCGTAGCCAATCGCCTTTGCAAGAGTTGCTACCTGGACATCAATCTCCCGGGGGGTGACGAACAGGTCAGCTCCCTGCCCTCCAAGGGCCTCAGGCTCTAAATCATCCCGGCCTGCCTGAGCCAGTATATCCAAAGCCAGGGTAGCGCCGTCAACTACCGTTGGTACTCCCATAGAGAGCACCGGCACCCCAAGGGACTCCCGGTCGATGGCCGAGCGGTGATTGCCAACTCCCGAGCCTGGGACAATTCCCGTATCGCTGATCTGCATTGTGCGGCACACCCGCTCCAAAGAGCGGGAGGCCAGCGCATCGATCACAATAACGATGGCTGGCTTAGCAGCCCCCGCTAATGCTGCGGCAATTTCCGCAGACTCCAGCCCTGTGGAGGCTAATACCCCGGGAGAAATGGCGGATACCGGCCGATAGTGGCCAAAATGCTCCGGTGCCCCCTCCACCAAGTGTCGGGTAACCAGAATATGATCCACTGACAGGGGCCCCAGCAGATCAGGCGTAATGGCGCGATTTCCCAGGCCCACTACTAAAACTGGGGCTTGCTCCCCGTCAGGAAGCAAGGCCCGCAGCTCGGCTGCGATGGCGGCCGTAGCCCTGGAAAAAGCGTCTGGCTCCCGCCGGAGCAGACCCTCCAGCTCCAGGCTGATATATCGGCCTGTGGGCTTACCCAGAGCCTGCGCCCCATGCTCGTTCAACACCTCCACGGCGGTAACGGGAAAGCCCTCCCGCTCCCTCTCCTGGGAAGATACCCCATCCAACTGGGCTGCTTCTGCAGCGGATTCCATCCAAATCTGACGGGCCTCCACTGCCAAATCGGTGCGACGGATGACCATAAACCCTCCCTGCGCCCAGTGCGCTATAATATTTTGTGATCTTAACTGTGCAATTAGGCCTATTTTTTGTCCCTAAAAATAGAATATTCAAAAAATTAAAAAAAGTGTTGCAATTTTTTACGTTAGATGCTAAAATACATATCTGCAACAGGCTGAAAAGCCTATGGAATAAAATTAAATCGGAGGAGGTGTTTGGTTTGCCCAATATCAAGTCTGCCAAGAAGCGCGTTCTGGTTAATCAAGCCAAGGCTGCGCGGAATAAGGCCCAGAGGTCTGAACTCAGAACCAACCTGAAAAAGTTTGATGCGGCGGTGGCGGAAGGCAACCGCAGCGAGGCCGATATCGCTTACAAGGTGGCTGTTAAGGCTGTGGATCAGGCTGCTGCTCGTGGTCTGCTTCATAAAAACAATGCTGCCAATAAAAAGAGCGCCATGACCATTAAACTCAATAAGCTGGCTTGAGCAAATTTCTGTATTTTAGAAGTTGCCTTTGTTCACTCCATGCATTTTAACCAAATAGGAAATTAATTACCCTTGCCAATTAAAATTGGCAAGGGTAATTAATTTACAAAGATGGTCATACTTCTCTTTTCCCACTATCCATCTGGTTGATAAAATTTAAATGGTCCCCTCCCATCCAAATAAGCCTATAAAAATCTGTTGGATGGGACGGGACTGGTTATTAAAAAATCCGCAAGGCCCTAGATCATTCAAAACCATGCCAAGTGGTAATATTTCCAATGTCCTCTCGGCTCGTAATAACCTCATTGGCGGGAAACTCTTTGTCTGGATAGCCGATAGCAATACCAATTTCTACAAACTTACTCTCAGGTATCTCCAGGTACTGGTGCAACGGCCTTTGATACATGACTGCCTGGTTTTCAATACAGGTCCCCAAGCCATGCTCCATAGCTGCTAAGCAGATATTTTGAACGATACACCCAATGCTCAGACGAAATTCGGTCTTATCCAGGGACTTGTCCATACAGATAAAAATGACCGCAGGGGCATCAAAGAAGCGAAAACCCCGCTCCCTCCAATGTGCCTTTCCTGCCGCATCGCTTCGTTCAATACCCATGGCACCGAATAGCTGCTTAGCTACGTCCACCCTTCGGGTGTGGTATATCCCAGTTAAGCTAATGTCATCTACATCCAATGGCTCCCCAGCATTGAGGCATTTGACATTTTCCTCTCCCAACCGCTTCAGCACTTCCCCACTGGCTACCACAAACTCCCAGGGCTGTGCATTTACTGAGGAGGATGCCCGGGCAGCTACCTGAAGTACTTCCTCCAAAACGTTTTTGGCAACGGGTTTTTTCTGATAACCACGAATAGACCTCCTGCCTAAAATCGCTTCCTTTAATTCCATTTTCTACACCTCTTTGCATATGATGACCCATCTGCCATTTAAAAGTAACAAAACAGTATTGTATTGCTTACAAATATCATTCAGTATAATTACCCTTTGCAGCATTTGTCACTATTGGCACTTCCCGATAAGGCCGGGTGGGAAACAAACTAGATAGGAGCATTATAAGCAGAAAGCTACTATCATACCATAATTATACAAAAAATAATGGAAAAAGCAATCCTTTATTTTTACTTAGGCGTAAAGCGGATAAAAACCTCCGGCTTAAGCCGGAGGCTTTTATCTCGTTCCCATATGGATCCATTACAGCAAAGACTGCTCAGTCTCCTTTTGGAAGAGATGAACCAGATCATCCGGGAAGGTGAAACGGACAGGTGTGCCGTAGCTAATACCACCATGGAACTCAGCAGGCAACTCAATGGTAGGGACTCGAAGTACCACATCTTTGCCTTCTGCTGTCCTGACGTGGAGGTGGATCTCACTGCCCATCATCTCAGACACGTCCACAGTGGCGGCAATGGTATGCTCCCCGTCACTGGTGGCAAAAGAAACATGCTCCGGACGAATGCCAAGAACGATATCCATATCGCCATAGTCTTTCTCCGCCAGTCTCTGCTGGATACGCTGGGATAGAGGCATCACAGCACCACATACCACCACTTCATATCCATTATTAGCCTTCTTTTTAAGCTTAGCATCAAAAAAGTTCATTTGGGGTGAACCGATAAAGCCCGCTACAAAGATGTTGGCCGGGCGATCAAAAACTTCCTGAGGGGTGCCGATCTGCATGATGTAACCATCCTTCATAATAACGATGCGATCACCCAGGGTCATGGCCTCAGTCTGGTCATGGGTTACATAAATAAAGGTCGTATCGATGCGCTGGCGCAACTTGATAATCTCGGCCCTCATCTGGTTACGCAGCTTCGCATCCAGGTTAGATAACGGCTCATCCATGAGGAATACCTGAGGGTTACGCACAATTGCCCGACCGATGGCTACCCGCTGCCTCTGCCCGCCGGACAGGGCCTTTGGTTTGCGGTCTAGATATTGGGTGATATCCAAAATCTCAGCGGCTTCACGGACCTTTTTGTCAATCACTTCCTTGGGTTCCTTGCGAAGCTTCAGCGCAAAAGCCATATTTTCATACACTGTCATATGCGGGTATAAAGCATAGCTCTGGAAGACCATGGCAATATCTCGATCCTTTGGCTCTACATCATTCATTCGCTTCTCGCCAATGAACAGATCACCCCCGGATATCTCCTCCAGCCCAGCTACCATCCGTAAGGTGGTGGACTTACCACAACCAGAGGGTCCTACCAGCACAATAAATTCTTTATCCGCAATCTCCAAATTAAAATCATGCACTACGGTAACCTTATTGTCATAGGTCTTTTGCATATTCTTCAGCGTCACAGTTGCCATACTCTAGGCCGTAGAACGGGTGCCTTCGCACCATTCCCTCACCTGAGGGGAGTGATACCCCTCAGGTATTACGGCAGGTCTCCACACTGCCGCACCGCCGGCCCGGCGGAAGGTTTCTCCTCCTTTTTTATGGCGTACCCGGCCCTATGGAAATGGAGTAGAACCGAGCCACCTACTTTAGCGAAAGATAGGCAAACCCGGATCAGACGGCCTGGCCCCGGAAAAATACGTCCCTTATATTTAATTCTCTATCCAAAATAACTATATTGGCACGCTTACCAGCCTCCAAGCTGCCAACTCGATCAAAGATACCAATAGCCTGGGCAGGAGTTACTGCTGCAGCGCATACAGCATCTTCCAAGGGTATACCAAAGGAGACTGCAGTTTTAAGGCAACCCATCAGATCGGTTACAGATCCTGCGATGGTTCCGTCAGCCAAGGTTGCCAGCTTACCCTTCACAGTCACGTCCTGTCCTCCCAAGGTATAGTCCCCATCAGACATGCCGGCGGCCCGCATGGTATCAGAAACCAGAATAACCCGCTCCCGACCAAACATTTTAAAGACCGCCCGAACCACCGAGGGATGTAGGTGAATCCCATCGCAAATAATCTCAACCCGGCTCCAGGGGCTGTCCAATGCTGCCCCCACCACGCTGGGATTACGGTGACCGAAGGCTGGCATGGCGTTAAACAAATGAGTTACCTGACGCGCCCCCAGGCGCAAAGCCTCCATAGCAGTATCATAATCTGCAGTTGTGTGGGCCAAAGAAACAGCCACTTCCTCCTCCACCTGACGAATGAAGTCCATAGCGCCCGGCAGTTCCGGAGCAACGGAGACCAACTTAACCAGCCCACCGGAAATCTCCATCAAGCGATGAAACAATTCCACATCAGGAGCGTGAAGCCATTCTCCATTCTGCGCGCCCTTCTTCGCCTCGGAGAGAAACGGTCCCTCCAAATGAATCCCACACAGGTCAGCACCTGGCTGCTTGCTGCGGCGATACTCCGCCGCCATCTGACAAATCTTTATCAGCTGATCTTCCAGCAGAGTCATGCCCGCCGGGCAAATCTGGGTAATCCCCCGGGAGAGCTCATATTGGGCAATCACAGCTAGACCTTCGCTGTCTCCATCAGAGAAGTCCCAACCCTTACAACCGTGGAAATGCACATCGGTCAGGCCAGGAATCACATAACAATTTGAGGCATCGTAGCTCTCCCCGTCCAGACTATCCAAGGTAAGCAGTTCCCCATCAAAGCAAAGATCCCGCTCTACAAATCCTTTTTCAAGGTCAAAGACCTTTCCACCTTTTATCCTCATACAATCTCACCTACTCCTCCCAGTTTACTCAAGGCAGCCCTGTCTCCCACCAATGTTACATTAGAGTGAAGCTGGAGGATCGAAGCTGGCACCTCAGGGGTCACAGGCCCACAGAAAGCACGCAACACAATGTCCGCCTTGTCCTCTCCACTCACTATCACCAGAATACGTCTGGCCTGCATAATATTCTTAATACCCATGGTCAGAGCATGCTTAGGCACCTCATCCATAGAACTGAAAAAGCGGGCGTTTGCCTGGATGGTGCTCTGGGCCAGATCCACCATATGGGTCTCCAGCTCAAAGGATGGGCCGGGCTCATTGAAGCCAATATGTCCGTTATGCCCCATACCCAGAAGCTGAAGATCAATTCCCCCCAGGCTCCGAATGATCTGGTTATAGCGCTCACACTCGGCCTGTGCATCGGTAGACATACCATTTGGGACATTTGTATTCTCTACCTTGATATCAATATGGTCAAAAAGGTTTGTCTGCATGAAGTAGCGGTAACTTTGGGGATGCGTGGAAGCCAAGCCCCAGTATTCATCCAGGTTCACAGAACGGGCTTCTGCAAAGCTCAAATCCCCCTTTTCGTACCACTTGATCAGTTGCTGGTAGGTGCCAATGGGGGTGGAGCCGGTAGCCAAGCCCAATACGCAGTTCGGTTTATGAATAACCTGGGCAGAGATAATATTAGCCGCTCGGCGGCTCATGGAGCTGTAATCCTCCGCCTGATAAACCCGCATATGTATCACACACCTTATTTCAATTTAAAGATAGTTCAATGTCCGTTTTGTTGCTCAAAAAGGGTCTTTGACCTCTTGGTTCTAATTAAGTTAACAATATTTAGAAATAGCCTTGTCGATCATAGCTGCCGCTTCCCGCACCACAGCGTCGTCCTCATTCACTAAAGGGGCCAACGGAGCACGCACACTGCCGCAGTCAGGCCCGCCCCGTAGGGCAATAACCGCCTTGATAACAGCGTACATATTACCTCTGGCCGAGCACAACTTGTAAATAATGCGGCAGATTTCATTTTGGATGGCGGCAGCTTCCTCTAAATTCTGACTAAATTTCTCATAAGCTGCATAGAAAAGCTCGGGCATGGCGGCATAGGTACCCCCAATGCCACCGGCAGCCCCCATAGCCAGACCAGCAATAAACTGCTCGTCAGGGCCATTCATAAC
>JAZQMD010000062.1:0-18115 GCA_045543215.1 Oscillospiraceae bacterium | reverse complement strand
AGAAGGGGCCGTTGTCCCTTTTCGGGTAACGGCCCCTTATTATCATAATCGATTTAGCTGAAGGTCATATCATACTGGCTGAGCTGGTTGCAGTAATCATTGACTTCCTGGTCGCTTGGACAGAAGACCTCTTTCGGTTTTACTTCGCTCATCTGTATCGGCACAAGATGAGTTAGGACTTGCGACAGTCGCTCTTTATCGGGGCAGGTGTCGATAAAGGTTTCAATAGTGTTTAACACCAACATGTCCATGCGGTCTGTAAGAATGATTTGGTCAGCATCGGGAAAGCGCATCAGAAAGGATGCAATATTCTCCGAGGTCCCATCGAACCAATACTTTTCTCGCTGACCGCCTCTGTAAACATATCCAAACGTAACAGAAGGGCTATCCAACAGAGCCTGAATCTGATCGTTATCTGCCACACCGTTCATCTTTTTTCTATCAAGATAACTCTATATTTCATACTGGCTGCCTCCGATTACTGCATCACCATTCCGTGGTTATTTTCTTGGAGGAGCTGCATTGACATTCCATCGCTGCACTCCACCAGGCCATACGGGGTCAGCTTGGAATAGGGTGTCATATACCTGTTTCAGGTCAGCGTACTGAGACACATATCCACGATTGCCCAGAATGCTGCCATCTTCTATGTGCATCTTTTCTCTCAGTTTGTCAAAGTCCAGCAGTTGAAACACACTGTCCGGAAGGGTGTCCAGTTCCGGCATGAAACCATTCTCAGCGTAGAACTCACCGAGTTGCGCATCGGTGGTCACACCCTCGACCACATGGCAGCAATCGGTGCTATAAGCGAGGTCGACTATGGTGGCGATGGTAATCGGCCCGTATTTCCTAGCGACTCTTAATTGAACAGACCCTCAAAGGCAATCCTGTCACTGCTGTCCATCTCTCCAAGGCGTGATGCCAGCGCATTGAGCTGGTACAGATCACATTCATCATTCAGATGGACATGGAGGAATTGAAAGCCCATATGCCCGACGATCTCCCAATTTGGCTTTTCGCCGGATCTCATCTGGAGCTTCTCCAAGGCATCCAGCATTTCGTAGGGACTTGCCAGCAGGTCAACCTCGCAGTACCGTCGCTTGCCGCTGGCCAGCTCCACGGTGAAGACCTTATCCAAGTGTCATACCTCCCACCTGTGGACTGTTCGGCTCCTGATACTTGGAGGGGTCTGCACCGGGGACATTCCAGCCGCAGATGCTGCCCACCTCCATGGCCTGCCGCTGTCACTTGTCTACGCCCAGCTTTTCATTAAGCCGGTCGGCCAGCTCTATGTTGCGCTCCTTATCCGGGGTGTTGTAGTCGGTGGAATAGTATCCGCTTTCGCCACGCTTAATGACGATGAGTTCGCCAGTGCTCTCATGCACGGAGTAGCACAGTTCTGGGAGTCCCTCGGCGATCTTGGGACTGAAGCGTTCTTCCTCCGTCTGAATGCCCCAACTGTCGCCGAAGTTCCACAGGTGGACATACAGCTCACCCTTCTCGGTGTGGATCTCACGCTGCTCGAAGCCTTCACCCCAGCCGTCCGATGCCTGCCCGGTGATGTACTTTTTCAGAGTAGACAGCTCCTCTTTGGTGAGGCCACCGATCACACGGCATTCTGCTACGCCCCAAAGCTGACCGTTTCGCTCCTCTACGGTGAATACCACAGATTTGGCCTTTTCATTGACGCTGTCGTTCTCGTTATACCAGTGCATGATGCCGCTTTCCGATTCTTCGGGTGAGCGGTAATTGATCAATGCCTTGAGGATAGCTCCCTCATAGGCCAGGAGTGACCTGCTGTCCAGCTCGGTGCTGTCGTTCTCTATGTCACCGTATTCGTTGCGCTCGAAGAGGTCTGCCGACAGAGGCATATACAGCTTCATGGTGGTGGGCTCGGGCGGCAGGAGCGAAAAGCTGTCCTCGCCAATGACCAACCCCAGTGTTCTGCCGTTGTCCCACTTCATGTGGAAGGTGCCGATATCATCAATGCCAACTAGCGTGCCGATGGTACCGGGTGGGACCGGTGCATAGGGATCTTTCATTTCTCTGAGCTTGATCCTTGAGCCTACGGGGTACTGCTCCCGCAGAAACTCTAGCCATTCCTTTTGCATAGCCATTTTTACATACCTCCTACAATAAAGTTACGGTTAAGGGCGCGGCAGCCAGCCGCGTCTTTTTCCATCTCAAAGCTGAAGCTGTTAGAATGAGAGAGTAAATGGCCTGACACTACATTCCTTGGGCTGGCACGCCCGCATGGGAGTCTGTCAGCCGCCTCTCTCATTGGCAGCATTCGATTTGCGCAGGTAGCTCCACCGTCTTTCGGTGCGTTCGTGTCACGCAGGAGATTGAACAAGCAATGAGTAAAAAGCGGGAAGCCATATCCAATCATGAGGAGGCGCAAAATGAACGCAGTAGGAATTGATGTTTCCAAAGGGAAAAGCATGGTGGCTGCCCTGCGGCCAATGGGTGAAGTAGCGTTACTACCGCAAGAATTTCCCCATACCGAGATTGGTTTGGAGCAGATGGCAGATGCCATCATTGCGCTGGGGGAAAATACCCGCGTTATCATGGAAGCGACTGGTCGCTATCATGAGTCAGTGGCAGCAGCGCTACACGAGTACGGCATCTATGTCTCTGTCCTGAATCCTCTGTTCATCAAACAGAGCGGCGGTGGCTCTATTCGAAAGGTTAAAACCGACAAAGCTGATGCCATGAAGATTGCCAAGTACGGCCTTGACAACTGGGTAGATCTTCGGGAATATATTCCCATGGACACGATTAGACAACAATTGAAACTGTGTAGCCGCCAGTATAACCTCTACATGAAAACGGTGGTGTCACTGCAAAACAATCTCATTTCTTTGACTAACAAGACATTCCCCGGTGTGAACGAGCTATTCTCCAGCCCGGAGCGTACGGACGGTCACCAGAAATGGGTGGACTTTGTTATGACCTTTTGGCACTGCGATTGCATCTGCCGCAGCAGTAAGAAGGCATTCACAGAGCGCTACCAGAAGTGGTGCAAACGCAAGGGTTACCACTTCAGCGCAGAGAAGGCACTGGATGCCTATGCCGGAAGCTGCGGCCA
The DNA here is from genome assembly GCA_045543215.1 of Oscillospiraceae bacterium. Classification (GTDB taxonomy): domain Bacteria; phylum Bacillota; class Clostridia; order Oscillospirales; family Oscillospiraceae; genus DXYV01. The sequence continues at coordinate 15,027 of JAZQMD010000062.1, read as the reverse complement.
TTTCACCACGCTACCAAAGAATGACAACACCAAGCTGCTTATTACCACAGCAGCACAACAGCTTTTGTCCAAAAAGATACTCTGGCCTCCATGCGCACCGAGATGACACGGCTTGCCAAGCAACTTCCTGAATACGAGACCGTGCTGGCCATGTATGGCGTTGGCGAAACGACTGCCGCACAGCTTATTGCCGAAATTGGCGATGTGCGCCGCTTTCCACGCCGCAGCTCCATCGTCGGATTTGCCGGTGTTGATCCTGCTGTGAACCAGTCCGGCAAGCACGAGGCACAGAGCAATCCGACCACAAAGCGAGGCTCACCGCATTTGCGAAAAACCCTTTACCAGATCATCTGCACTTACCTGAAGAAATCTCCCGTGGACGAGCCGGTGTACCAATTCCTTGACAAAAAGCGTGCTGAGGGGAAGCCGTACTTTGTCTACATGACTGCTGCTCAGAACAAGTTCCTGCGCATCTACTATGCCCGCGTGAAAGAATGCCTGGAGGTGTTTGACGCCCAGAACGCAACACAGGAGTAACACTCACTTTCAACAGCTTCCAGACTGGCGAAAAATCTGTCTCCAGTCTGTTTTGTTATGCCTATTTTAGTCCCCCATAATTTTGCGAGACTTTTTTCATTTTTGGCCTTGACTTTTATTTACAGGACTCCCATTTGCATACCCTGTTCGGGTCCGTTTTTGTAGTCCTCTAAAGGGTGCTGATTTTTTTCGCCGTAAAGGTCATATACGATATCGTCCGCCGCCTTGCGGGTGACGGGATTATCGGTCAAGACCTCGTATCGGAATCCGGTGGTCTGGTGATAGGGCAGTTCCTCACGGATGTACCCAATGAACTCGGTCGCATCCTCGAATTCCTTAATATCACCGTTGAGGAAAGTCACTCTGCCAATCAGCGGTTTTTCCTCTTGCGCCATATCCTTTTCGGGCAGCATCCCAAAGAATAGGCCCGTTTCATCGAGTGAAGCGGGCCTGATCTCATATTGGGGAGTGTTCTGTTTGGATTCGCTTTTCTGCATTGGTTTCATCTCCTATTACAATAGCTACACAACATACAACAGCTCAGTTGAAATAGCTACGACAAAAAGCGTTTGGTTATCATCATGTATATCTGAAACACAGAATCCGCCTCATCGATCTGGCTGCCGACCTGTCTGCACCAAAGTTCAAGCTCATCCGGATGATTCAGAAGCGACTGCAATCTGACCATCCGGCATTCGGAGTCCGTCGACTCTGCAATCGGTAAAAGGGTGCTTTACCACAAGCGGCGAAAGCTTTGTCTGCTTGATATCAAGCTCAAGCATCGCGTGAGCTTGATACCTGACCGCTCCCAAGTCGGTCTGCTCCTTCACAGGCACATTCCTCCCATCCGAAAGCTCTGCTCCTGTTGATGGGCCTGGGCCGGATCTTTCATCATCAGTTCTTCCAGGCTCATCATGCCGTGGTAGGAGATGTAGCCCCGGTCAGTGAACATCCCGGACTCCTGCTCCATGCGCTGCAGGCCGTATTTCTCATAATCATAGAACTCGTCCAGATTATGGTCATACTCGAAGTGGCCGGATTCCTGGATCATGTACTTGCCGTACTCCGCAGGGGTGTGGGCGCCGGGAGCAAATTCGAATTGCTCCAGATTTTCTGCCAGATGGCAGACTTGAGAGGCATACTCCGGCTCGGCCATGGCCACCACCGCACCCAACTTCCTCCGGTCACCTTCGGAGAGTTTGCTCACTGCCTTTGCCATGTCGTTGAGCTCGAAGATGCTCTCGCGCCGAAAATCCAGCATGGCATCCACCTCGCTTGGAAGCATGCTTTCGGCAAACCGGAAGCACATATCTGCCGGGTCTGCAATGCCGGAACGGGCCATGGCACGCTCGATCTGCCCTTTGGCAGCGGGGAGGTAGAGCCAGGTGATGTTCTCCGTGTTCGACCGCTCCTGCCGGGAGGTCAACGCCACCATGAGCATACACGGCTCATAGTGGTAACCAGGGAAATGCCTTCCGTCGTAGGACTGCTCCAGCTTCATTCCGTTGTCATAGACCACGCCGTAGCGGGTGATCGTTCCACCACCGCTGTCAATGAGCAGAATAGCCGTTTCCACACCGTCCAGATCCTCCAGTTCCTGCGTACTGGCACAACCGCCATGAAGATTCATGTAGTGCTCACGGCCAATTTGCTCCAAGTCAGAGAAGTCCGTGATGACCGTTGCCTGCTGGCAACAGAAGGTCAGGTTGATGAGGTCTTTCAGCTCGAAGAGTTCCAGCTTGTTTGCCATGGCCTGAAACTGTGCGGCCTCGCCGACATCGAAACTCTCCAGCCGCTTTGCCAGATAGTCCAGCTCGTCCAGATTGACACGGAGATTCTTCGTAATCTTCAGAACAGGAAATGCACTGTCAATCTCCATCACCTTGCAATCCTGTTTGTGGGGATCGCCGATACCCAGCGACTTTACAAGGTCGATGCACTGTTCGTACTGCTCCTTGGGAATAGGGAACGGGATAGTCACATCGCCGTACTCCGGATGGTCAGCATTACCCAGTACCACATCAAACATCATTTTCTTCAACTCCTTCATATAGTTTTTTCATGATCTCCCTCATACAAGGGCCGTCCCTGCTCCAACAGATAAATCCATGATTCGGATATGGACAGCCATCGCAGCGGGAGAACAATGAACATATGGGTTTGGCTTTCCGGACACGGGCACAGCTTGGGGCGTGCCTTCTTAGGAATTTTGTGGCAAGTGGTAAACTCATCTTTTTCCTCCTGAAATAAAAAAAGCACCGGAGTCTTATTTCTAAAACTCCCGCGCTCATCCATGATGTATTACATTTTCTGTTCCTGACCGTAGTCGAGTTCTACGGTGTTCTGGTCCTGCTCTCTGATACGGCCCATGATGTCAGACATCCCGTTCTCGATCTGCTCCTGTACGCTCTTGATGCACTTTTCCTGCTCGTAGGTCAGGTCGAAGCCCGCATCCAGTGGGTCGGCACAGCATCGGTATATCTCTATGATCTGCTCGTCCTTGAAGATCTGCTGTTCGGAGATGAGGCCGGAGCGGGTAGCGAAGTCCTGCTTGATCCCATCATAGTTTCCGGTGAAGTAGTGACCATGGGACACACCCTTGCGGTCATGATCCCAATCCCAGGTGACGAACTGCACACCATATTTGCTGTTCGTTCCGGCCAACACCGTACCGTTGAAGTCGGCCAGTACTCTGTAATCGCCTGTCAGTCCGTTCAGCTTGAGAGGGGGAGCCTGCTCCATCTGCCGCATATACTCAGCGGTGGTGCTGACGATCCTGTAGGCTTTGTCCTTTGCTGCCACACGATCCGGGGTGGAGATGTTATCTCCACGGTAGGTGATACCACCGACCTCGCTGCCTTCACAGAGCGGCTCATCGTCCAGCCAGACACCAAGCGTCCCGCCCAGAATGGTTTCGGCATGGTAGCCCTCGCGATTGAGGACAAGGGCTGTTTCTGCGAAGTATCTTTTCTTTACCTCTGCATTCACTTAAAATCAACTCCTGTTCAGAAAATAAAAAAAGGCCGGAGTCTATTCGTTCATAGACTCCGGCCTAATTGGGGTACTGTATTCAAGTGTCCGATCTCTGGGGTCGGGCTGGGTATGATAAAACCACGAGGTTTTGGCCTCGTGGTTTATCGTGTTGGTGGAGATAAGCGGGATCGAACCGCTGACCTCTTGAATGCCATTCAAGCGCTCTCCCAGCTGAGCTATACCCCCATCCGATATAAAAACCCAAAATCGGGAATTTATCAGAACTATAAAATTGTAACTTGCAATGGTCAAAAGTGTGGAAAATCCAACAATGTCCGGCATAGTTGATATTTTATCAACCATGTCGCCGACATCACAAAGTGATAGAGGCGACCGCGAAAAAACTTGAAGGTTGAGAAGATTTAGAGGGGTGGCTCACCAGATATAGTGCGCTCCCAGCTGAGCTATACCCCCATATTTACTATTCATACTCGGCTGAACACATGTTATTTTATCAGAAAATCCTATGCTTGTCAATACTATATTTTCATTTTTCAATGTGTTTTTTGTAGAGAGGGAGAACATACTCATCCCCACTCCCTCCCTACTTCGCAAAATTTAAAGATAGCTTCCTTCACTATCACCTATTTTCTATCCTGAGCTGTTGCACCTTACGCAGTGGATAGACAGATATCGTATAGCCATCTAAATTCTCCCTATACATATCCACTCCGGTTATCTCCCGATTTTCGTAGGTGGTGTAGTAGTAAATCCCTTTATCTACATTACAGCAGGAGGTGTAAACTGTAATTTCATATTGGCCACTACAAAGATGAACACATCCCCGCTGCTGCTCCACCGCACCAAGAATATGAAAAAATTGACCAACGCTCTCCTCCTCCGAATTTCCAGAGCATGAATTTAGCTTTGTAAAAGCGGCCCTGACAAAGCGAGAGACAGAAGATAAATCCCCAGGAAGACCTAATCCCCCCATACCGCGGCTATAAGTCTTCAACTCCAATCCCTTTGCAAAGCGGTTTATTGGAGGCTCGCTAGATATAGACATATAATTATTTAAATTTTCCATCTGAAAATAAAAAGGGGGATTATTAGTTAATACTCCCACCGGATTCTCATAGACCTTTACCCCCTCCTCCATTGGCTCAACCGTGAGAGTTCCCTCCCGGCTGGCTATCATCCAATGCAGAGGAGACAATGGAAGGCTCTGACTAAAATCCATATTTATTAAATTAATCCGCTCCAGTAGCTGTTTAGCCTGAGACAAATTCATACACTGACCCAGTACCCATGGGATAAATTCAAAGGGAGCCACATTGTCCATACCTCTCCGCACTGGCTTATAAACTGCGTTTCCCGGAAAATTTAGTCCAGCCATCCCTAACCCTTTTTCATTTACTGCATCGTAATAAAGCGGATATCCATCTGACACGAAGGCCATTCCAATTACAGCATAATGTTCCCGTAGTTCCCCTGACTTGCGGAATCGGAAAGGAAACTTGCGGGGAGTCACCGTCACTGTCTCATGATAGGAAAATTCTAAATCCAGCGTCCGTCCAAAATAAAAATCTTTTGTTTGATACGTCACCGCCGTACACATACTTAGCACCTCCCATGACAGTATCCCCACACTTTCTCATTTCCATGAGCTTATCTATCCCTATCCTGTGGCAACAGAATAGAACTTGCTACCGGGAAAGTAAATATTTCCCATAATCTGTTGTAAACATTTTCTTCCCCATTGTATGCATCTGATTCCGGTCAATAAATCCCATTTCCCAGGAAATCTCCTCAATACAGGCCACATAGCGACCGGTATCCTGTTGAATGCGACGGATCGTACAAGAAGCTTCCACCAAGCTGTCCGCCGTACCAGCATCCAGCCACACAAAATCCTTATCCAGCAAAACTACCTTGAGCTCCCCACTCTTCATATAGGCAATATTTACATCGGTAATCTCCAACTCCCCCCGCGCGGAGGGCTTCAACCCCCTAGCAATATCCACCGCCTTTCCATCATAAAAATACAGTCCTGGAACAATATAGTTGGACTTAGGGTTGCGGGGCTTTTCCTCCAGGCTAAGGACGTTACCCCCCTTGTCAAACTCTACTACACCAAAAGTTCTCGGGTCCTTTACCCAATAACCAAAAATGGTAGCTCCACCCTTATTGGCCCTAGCCTGGGCCAACTGTTTGGAAAAGGTAGGGGAAAAAAACAGGTTATCCCCTAGTACTAGGCACACATCGTCTCCCTGTAAAAATTTCCCACCCAAAATCAGAGCATCGGCAATACCCCGGGCTACCGACTGCACGGCATAGGTAATATGGATTCCTAAGTCCGAACCGTCTCCCAAAAGTTTTTCAAACGCCCGAACTTCACCATCTGGAGGGGTAATAATCAGCACCTCCTGGATACCAGCCTGAAGAAGAGCCGACAGAGGATAATAGATCATGGGCTTATCATAAATGGGCAATAAAGGCTTGCATACTGGCCGTGTCATGGGATACAGACGCGTCCCCTTGCCCGCTGCTAAAATAATTCCTTTCATGAAAACTCTCCTCTTTTTTCAAATCAGCCGACCTATTTCCACCGGTTTTCAACAGCATCCCCTTTAAGATAAGCTTTATCCATTTACCCGGCAAGTTTAAAAAAAGCCGCTCTTTCCCAGGGCAACTATTTATACTACAAATTTTACGTAAAATTAGAAAAATTTTACTCTCGTTTTTCTAAAAATTCAAGTATATTGTTACATATTTCTTTAAAATTTTACTGCCTATTAAAAATAGAGAATGGTTTCTTTTCTCAGTTTCAATAAAAAGGGAGCATGGTCGCTTATGCCATGCTCCCTCTTCTACAGCCTCTAAATAGAATACGTCCTTTATCAATCACTTTATCATATTAGCCTACGATAGATGCCGTATCTTTGGCAATCATAAGCTCCTCATCAGTTGGAATAAGAAGCACCTTGACCTTAGAATCCACGGCAGAGAGAACCGCTTCCTTGCCGCGCACATCATTTGCCACCTCATCCATCTTTATCCCCATATATTCCAAGCCGGAGGTAATGGCCATACGGGTGGAAGGGGCATTCTCCCCTACACCGGCAGTAAATACAATGGCATCCACCCCGCCCATGGCAGCGGCATACGCGCCCACAAACTTCTTTACACTATAATGGAAAGACTCCAACGCCAGCTCCGCGCGCTTATTGCCATCCTCGGCTGCAGACTCCAGATCGCGGAAGTCGGAAGACACACCGGAAATTCCCAACACACCGGATTTCTTATTCAAAACATTGAGCATCTCCTTGATGTCCATACCATGCTTATTCATCAGATACTCCAAAATTCCTGCATCCAAATCACCCGCTCGGGTCCCCATGGGCAGACCTGCCAGGGGAGTGAAGCCCATAGAAGTATCCACACTCTTGCCATGATCTATGGCGGCGATGGATGAGCCATTGCCCAAGTGACAGGTGATAATTTTTAAATTTTCCAGGGGCTTGCCCAGCATATCCGCCGCCCGGGCGGACACATAGCGGTGAGAGGTGCCGTGGAAGCCATAACGACGGACATGATCTTCCTCATAATATTCATAAGGCAGGGCATAGGTGTAGGCCTTTGCAGGCATAGTCTGATGAAAAGCGGTGTCAAATACTGCCACTTGGGGCACATTCTTGCCCATAACGGACTCGCAGGCCTTAATGCCTGTAATATTGGCCGGATTGTGGAGAGGAGCCAAAGGGATACATTCCTCCAAGGCAGCCATAACCTCACTATCGATACGCACCGACTGGTTGAAAGCCTCTCCCCCATGAACCACCCGATGGCCTACGGCATCGATTTGCTTCATATCCACAATGACACCGTGTTCCTTGGAAATCAGAGTGCTGATAACCGCTTGAATGGCCTCAGAATGGGTTTGCATGGGAATTTCAAACTCATACTTGGCATCTTTATTGGGAATCTTATGAGTCAGGCGACCATCGATACCGATACGCTCACACAGTCCCTTAGCATATACCTCGCCGCTGCTGGGATCCATGAGCTGATATTTCAGGGATGAACTGCCTGCATTGATAACCAGAACTTTCATGTTGGTTTCTCTCCTATTCCGTATTGACTTGATTCAAGTTCCATCTTCAGGTAAAATACACGTACATTTTATTCTATTATATGGAAAAGGACAACACTTTTTTCACTTTTTCCCAATTTTTTTGCAATAAGGAGGCACATTCAATGAAAACTGTCGGCATTGTGGCCGAGTATAATCCCTTCCACACTGGCCATGCCCATCAAATTGCCCAAACCAAAAAATTGCTGGGTGGCAATGCCGCCGTGATCTGCGTTATGAGCGGTAATTGGGTACAGCAGGCCGATTGCGCCATTTTCAACAAGTGGCTGCGCGCACGGCTGGCCCTAATGGGCGGGGCCGATCTGGTGATAGAGCTGCCTACCGTTTGGTCCGTCTCCTCGGCAGAATCTTTCGCTCGAGGGAGCATAGCCCTCTTATCTGCCACAGGGGTGGTGGACTTCCTATCCTTTGGCAGTGAATGTGGAGATACGGAAAAGCTGAAACAGGCAGCTGTTTGCCTGGACGATCCAGACTATCCTTCCGCCTTGCGCCCCCTTTTAGATCAAGGCAAACCCTTCGCCGTATGTCGCCAGGAAGCGGTGGAGCGGCTGGTAGGGCAACAGACCGGCTCGCTATTGCGCAACCCCAACAACAATCTGGGTGTAGAGTACATCCGTGCCCTAAAGTCCCTCAACAGCCCAATCCTCCCTTTAACGGTACGCCGCGAAGGGGCTTCCCACAACAGCATGGAAGCCATATCTTTCTTTCAGAGGAACAGCAGTTTATCTACTCCTTCCGCCCCATTTGCTTCGGCTACCCAGATTCGGCAGCACTTAATGACAGGAAGTTGGAAAGCAGTTGAACCCTATCTTCTCCCAGGTGCTGGGGCGCTACTGCGAGGCAATTTCATTGGCTGGCCCTCCTTAGTTCAGATAGAGCGAGCCATCCTGGCCCGGCTACGCACCATGACTTCTGCAGACTGGGCCGCTTTGCCGGAGAGCAGCGCAGCTGAAGGCTTGCCTGAACGGCTGTCCCGGGCTGGTCATCAAGCCCGGACAATTGAGGATTTTTTCCATCTGGCCAAAACCAAACGATACACGTACGCCCGACTGCGTCGTCTGATACTATGGGCCTATTGGGGGCTCACCGCCGCCCATCGTCCCCATCACCCTCCCTATCTCCGGGTATTGGGCTGCAACGAGACCGGCCGCACCCTACTCAAACAAATGAAAAAAAGGGCCACCTTACCCATTATTACAAAGCCCACCCATGTCCGCCGCCTCTCCTCAGAGGCTCAAGCCTTATTTGAATTGGAGTCCCGGTGCACTGATCTATATACTTTGTGCTTTTCAGATACCGTCCCCGGCGGACTGGAATGGATCACTTCCCCCATACTTTTGTAATTGATCTCCTCTTCTCTCCTGTTTTTTATAGTTTCCCTGTCTCCTTTCCCCTCTTTTTAATTTTTCGCATTTTTTCTTTAGTTTTAAATATTTTTACATTTTCTTCTTATTGTATTTGCATTCTACTGTTTTACTATGGTAAAATGCTTGCACTAACCTTAAGATACCCATTTCAAAAACGAAAGGGAGATGACCATGTCCATCAAAAACGAGTATTTGCAAAACGTACAGGAGCGCCTTGTGCGGCAGGGCCCCCATGAAAAGGAGTTCCTCCAGGCGACCGAAGAAGTGTTGGAATCCCTGGTCCCCGTAGTAGAAAAACGCCCTGAGTTTATCCGCAACGGCATCATTGACCGCATCGTTGAACCCGAGCGCGCCATCATATTCCGGGTATCCTGGATGGATGACAGCGGCAAGGTTCAGGTCAACCGTGGCTATCGCGTCCAGTTCAACTCCGCCATCGGCCCCTACAAAGGGGGATTGCGCTTTCATCCCAGCGTAAATCTTTCCATTATTAAATTCCTTGGCTTTGAGCAGGTCTTTAAAAACTCCCTCACCAGCTTACCCATGGGCGGTGGCAAGGGAGGCTCTGATTTTGATCCCAAAGGAAAAAGCGATGGGGAAGTCATGCGTTTTTGCCAGTCATTTATGACCGAGCTACAACGCCATATTGGTCAGTTTACCGATGTGCCTGCCGGCGACATCGGCGTGGGCGCTCGGGAGATCGGCTTTATGTACGGACAGTATAAGCGCCTGCGCAATGAGTTTACCGGTGTACTCACCGGCAAGGGCCTAACCTATGGCGGCTCTTTGGCGCGCACCGAGGCCACCGGCTACGGTTTGTGTTATTTTACCGATGAGATGCTTAAGGCAAACGGTAAGGGGTTCGACGGCAAAAAGGTGGTCATCTCCGGCTCAGGGAACGTGGCCATCTATGCCAATCAGAAAGCCACTCAGCTGGGTGCCAAGGTTATCGCCATGAGTGACTCCAACGGCTATATTGTGGATGAAAACGGCATTGACTATCAGGTAATTCGGGAGATTAAGGAGGTCAAGCGGGATCGCATTAAGACCTATCTCAATTACGTTCCATCCGCTAAGTATGTGGAAGGCTGCAGCGGCATTTGGACCGTTCCCTGTGACATCGCCCTCCCCTGCGCCACTCAGAATGAGTTGGACCTGGACGGAGCCAAAGCCCTCGTAAACAACGGCTGTTTCGCTGTGGCCGAGGGTGCCAACATGCCATCCACCCCAGAGGCCATTGCCCACTTCCACGCCAATCAGGTTCTCTTTGCCCCTGCTAAAGCCTCCAACGCTGGCGGTGTAGCCACCTCTGGCCTGGAGATGAGCCAAAACTCCATACGTCTGAACTGGTCCTTTGAAGAGGTGGATCAGAAGCTCCAGGGCATTATGACCAACATTTATCATAACGCTGCCCAAGCTGCACAGGAGTACGGTATGAAGGGCAATCTGGTGGCAGGTGCCAACATCGCCGGTTTCCTGAAAGTAGCCGATGCCATGACCTGGCAGGGCGTAAGCTACTAAATCCAATTCTTTATTATTTAAAAACAGAGCAAGGTTGTCCTTGCTCTGTTTTTTTGCTATACTTAAAAATAAAAAACTTGTTTTTAAGAGGTACCCTTATGCTCAAACTTTCCAACCTCTCCCTTCCCGCAGATCACGGTCCAGAGGATCTGCGGAGCAAAATTGCCTCGCTTTTAAACCTTAAGTCCGCCGCCCTGGGTGAACCAATCATCCTGCGCCAGTCCATTGATGCCCGGAAAAAATCCGATGTGCGCTGGGTGTACACTGTGGCAGTAGATATCCCCAATGAGGCAAAATTAGCTCAGACAATTAAAGGTGCCTCCCTGCACCTACCTGTCCCCTACATTCCTCCCACCCAAGGTCGCACCCTTTCCCATCCTCCGGTGGTAGTAGGGATGGGGCCTGCCGGGCTATTCGCCGCCCTTACCTTGGCACGGGCGGGGTTTCCTCCAATCATTTTGGAGCGTGGCCGCCCGGTAGAAGAACGGGCCAGAGATGTAGAGCGCTTCTGGAGTACCGGTTGCTTAGATTCTGAGTCCAATGTCCAGTTCGGAGAGGGAGGCGCAGGGACCTTCTCCGACGGCAAACTGTCCACAGGAATAAACGATCCCCGTATTTCCCATATTTTTGAGACATTAGTCTCCCATGGGGCGCCAGAGGACATCAAATACTCCCATAAGCCCCATGTAGGCACCGATATCTTGCGTATTGTCGTGGCCTCTATGCGTCGGGAACTACTGGCGCTTGGCTGCATCATCCGCTTCGGTCATAGGCTGGACGGCCTAGAGAGCCGAAGTGGTACTCTTTCCTCCCTCCATGTCTCCTATGGCACCGAAAAATACCGTCTTCCCTGCCAGGCCCTGATCCTGGCCCCCGGCCACTCCGCCCGAGACACTTTCTCTATGCTTCTACAGGCAGGGGTCCCCCTGGAACAAAAGCCTTTTGCCATCGGCGTACGCATCGAGCACATACAACAAGCCGTCTCAGCTACCCAATACGGTGCTGCTTGGGCTCAGCTTCCTCCCAGCGACTACAAACTGGCCTGCCATCTCCCTAGCGGTCGCTCTGCCTTCTCCTTTTGTGTATGCCCCGGTGGGGAGGTGGTGGCCTCTGCCTCAGAGCCCGGACGGCTGGTGTGCAACGGCATGAGTCTGCGAACCAGAAGTGGAGAAAATATCAACGGTGGCTTTTTGGTTGGAGTAGGCCCCGCAGACTTTGGCAGCTCCCATCCGCTGGCAGGCGTGGATTTCCAAATCATGTGGGAAGAAGCCGCTTTTACTTTGGGCGGCAAAAGCTTCTGCGCTCCTGTCCAGACAGTGGGGGATTTTTTAGCCGACCGCCCCTCCAAAACTTTGGGGAATATTATCCCCACCTACCGTCCCGGATTTGTCCCCTCCGACTTACGCCGCTGCCTTCCCTGCTTTGTTACCGATACTTTAGCTGCCGCCCTACCTCAGTTCAATCGTAAACTCAGCGGTTTTGCCACCCCCAACGCAATCCTCACCGGAGTAGAAACCCGCTCCTCCTCCCCAGTTCGTATTTTGCGGGATGAAGGTTTCCAGTCCGGCCTACGGGGCCTCTATCCCTGTGGTGAGGGTGCAGGATATGCCGGCGGAATTACCAGCGCTGCGGTTGACGGTATGAAGGTGGCTGAAGCAGTCTTAAAAGGTGATGTTTAATATAAAAATTTTAAGAATTTTGAATACTTCTCCATGCTTTTTGTTCCAAAGAATTACCCCCAACTCAATTACATGCCCTTATGAACCAATCGCCCGTCCATGGAAGTGATTCCACGGACGGGTGATTTTCTATATTTATGCCTCATTTTTCAAATAATCTCCACATCAAGCTTTCCCTATGGGTACTATAACTTAAATATGCGAAAATGCTAAAGTCGGTTTTATGCAATTAACAATATTTTTTCTTCTTTTGCTCCTAGAACATTTATCCTAAAATTTTTAAAAAAGAGAAAAATGGTCAAAAACACTTGTTTTTTTCCGTCAATTAGTAGGAAAAAACTGTTGCATTTTTTTCCCTCTGCCTTTATACTAAAACCGTTGTGGAGTAAAGTGGAAGGAAATCAATAGAAAAAGGAGTAAAATGGAGGGAGGTGGTCCGACCGTGACTGGAACTTATGAGCACAGCATTGATGACAAAGGTCGACTCATCGTTCCCTCCAGGCTCCGTGAGAAGCTGGGTACCGTCTTCTATCTGGCCCCCGGTGTGAAAAACAACCTCACCCTCTATCCCATGGAAGCATGGAACGTCCTGCGGGAACGGGCCGCCGCCCTCACCACTACTCAAGCTGCCGCTATGGACGTATTTTTCGCCTCATCCTATAAATGCGAGCCGGACAAGCAGTGGCGTTTCCAGCTTCCCCCCGATCTTCGGGAGTATGCGAAAATTGACCGGGACATCGTCATCACCGGCAACAATGATCGGGCCCAGATCTGGAGTGCCCACCTATGGGCTGAGAAAACTAAGAGCGAGCTTACCCCCGCCAATATTGCCAATATCTTGGACTGCCTGGGTATCTGAGGAGGCACAACCATGGAATATACCCACCAGCCGGTTCTTTTGGATGCCTGCATAAACAGCCTGGCTGTACGGCCTGACGGAATTTACGTAGACGGCACCCTGGGCCGGGCGGGCCACTCCCGCGCGATCGCCACACGCCTCACCACCGGTCGCCTTATTTGCATCGATCAAGACCAGACCGCTCTGGACTCCGCCCCCGGACGACTGAAAGAATGGATGGATAAGATAACCCTTGTCCACGGCAATTTCTCAGATCTTGCCACTATTTTGGACAGGCTATCCATCCCGACTGTAGACGGCATGCTCTTTGATCTTGGGGTATCCTCTCCCCAGCTGGATGACCCTTCTCGCGGCTTTTCCTACATGCAAAATGCCCCATTGGACATGCGCATGGATCGCTCTGCCCTCCTCACCGCCAGAGAAATAGTAAACCATTGGGACCAGGAGGAGTTAAAGCGCATTTTGTGGCGCTATGGTGAGGAGCGATACTCCGGCCCCATTGCCGCCGCCATCGCCCAGGCTCGGAAAAACAAGCCCATTGAGACCACCCTTCAGTTGGTGGAGATCATCCGCTCTGCCATGCCAAGGGCAGCCTTACGGGAGAAACAGCATCCAGCTAAACGATCTTTCCAGGCCATCCGTATTGCAGTCAACAATGAGCTTAAAGCGGTGGAATCCATGCTCCAAAGCGCCGTACCGCGACTTAACAAGGGAGGGCGGCTTGCCGTCATCTCCTTCCACTCTCTGGAGGATCGCATCGTTAAAACAACTCTGGTTGGTTTCACCAAGGGTTGTATCTGCCCCCCAGATTTTCCCATTTGTGTATGCAGTAAAACTCCCCAAATCAAGCTGGTTACCCGCAAGCCTGTTGTTGCAAATGAGGAAGAATTAAATCAAAATCCCCGCGCCCGCAGCGCCAAGCTGCGTGTGGCTGAAAAATTATAAGCTTTGCATCCCACCAGAGAGAAAAGGGATCGCCCTGAAAGGATGAGACCACCATGGCAGACCCTATCCGCCGGAAAAAAAACTACCGCACCTATGGCAGCGTGGCCTATCAGGAGGACTTTGACGGCTCCGCTGTCCGCGCTCCCCGCCGCCAAGAAGTGCGCCGCCCTCTTCCCCAGCATCGCCCCCGCGTACAGCCCCGTGAGAAAACCCGGGTGCGTCCCCGGGTTGAGGTACGCCAAGCCGAAGCCATTGCCCCCTTCGCCGTCATTGGCTTTTTCGCAGTTGCCCTGTTTACTACCCTTCTGATTACCAGCTACGCCCAACTGGCTGTGATAAACGATCAAACCGTCCAGCTCAGAGATCAGCTGGCCCAGCTCCAGGTTGATGAGACCAGCCTTATGACACAGTATGAACTTGCCTATGATCTGGCAGCCATCGAAGAGCAGCTTACTGCCGACGGTAGCATGGTCAAGCTTCAACCCAGCCAAATTACTTACCTGGACATCTCCACTCCTGATAATGTTATTGTCTATCACGATGATGGCCAGGGTATTGATGGCATCTTGGAAAAATTGAAAAGTTTCTTTTCCAACTGATGTCATAAGTAAACGCTCCAAGTGCATACACTATTGGCAGACCCTCGCGTGATGCGTCCCTTCTCCGAATGGGGCCACACCTGCGACAGAAACATAGGGGGCGTAAGAAAAAAGTTTTTCTTACGTCCTTTTCCCTAAATAGCATATCCCACTTCTTAGGAGGCAACCATGCGCCAAAACACGCTAAGCAAACAAACCATTACAAAGGACAGTCGTGCCAACCGCAGTCTGCTGCTACGGGTGGTGTTCCTCCTGTGCTTATGCGGCGTTGGATTGTTTTGTCCCCTAATTTGGAAACTATACTCTCTTCAAATTACCCAGCACGAGCATTTCAAGGAGCAGGCCGCCCAAACTCAGACCAAGTCGGATCGTAGCCATGTCGTTCTGTGAGCCA
>JAZQMD010000061.1:0-22949 GCA_045543215.1 Oscillospiraceae bacterium | reverse complement strand
CAGAGACTGCAGGACGAGAGCGCCTGCGGGAGCTTGGGGATATTGTTACCTCTAACCTTCACGCTATGGATCGGGGTATGACAGTTCTGCGGGCTACAGATTTCTATGACCCGGAGGGCAGGGAGGTAGATGTTCCGCTGGATCCTCTGAAAACACCCCAACAGAACGCAGCAAAATATTATAAGGATTATGCAAAGGCTAAGACTGCGGAGGAAATACTCACTGTCCAGTTGGAAAAGGGACGGATGGAGTTGGATTATCTTAATAGTGTGCTGGAGAGCATGGCTTTTGTAGAGGGGGATAAAGATATTCAGGAAATTCGCCAGGAACTTGTTGAGACCGGATACCTCCGCCGCCTGAAAACTGCGGCCAAGCGGGAGAAAAAAGTAATGTCTAAGCCTATGGAGTTCCGATCGACGGCTGGACTTGCTATCTCAGTAGGGAAAAATAACAGTCAAAATGACCGCCTTACAACGAAGGATGCCATGAAAAGCGATTTATGGTTTCACACACAGAAAATCCATGGCTCCCATGTGATCCTCCATACCGATGGAAAGCAGCCTGATCATGGAAGTGTGGAGGAAGCGGCCATGCTGGCCGCTTGGTTTTCTCAGGGGCGAGAGAGCGGTAATGTGCCAGTAGACTATACCCCGGTAAAGTTTGTGAAGAAGCCTGCGGGAGCCAGGCCGGGGATGGTGATGTATACTACCTATAATACCATGTATGTGACCCCTGTTGAAGAGATTGTCAAAAGGTTGCGGGTCAAGTGATATTCTTATTGTAATGAAATAAGAAAAAAGACCGTTTGCCATGCATTATGGCAAACGGTCCGGTAGCATTTGGTATTGGGGCTGGATGGGTATTATCGACTCAGCTTTTCTATCCCAAGTCTGATCCGGCGAAGAGTCTCATCCTGGCCCAAAAGCCAGCATAACTCTACAGCTCCACCGGGAGTAACTCCTTTTCCGGATACGGCAGTACGCACTGGCCACATAATACGACCGTTTTTTAGTTCCAGCCGCTCTGCAAGGAGGGTGAGAGCGTGGTGGATGGCATCTGATGTCCACTGAGGCAGGTGTTCCAGCTCTAGGTAAGCCAGCTGGAGGGCCTCAAGGGAGTTTTCCTCGTTGGTCTTCATCTTTTTGTGGCAATACAGCTGGGTGGAGTATTCAGAGAGGGAATCGAAAAAGTCCACCTGTGGAGCGATATCCAAAAGGGTGTCGCACCGTGGCTGAACCAGTGGCGCCAAGGCATGCAGATCAATGGCGGGATTTTTTACCGCGTCTTTCAAATATGGTTTGGCCAGGACAAAGAAATCCTCAGGTGGGAGGGCGCGCAGATAACTGGCGTTGAAGTAATTGAGCTTCTCTCGATCAAAAATAGCGGGGGATTTGGAGATGCCTGCCAGGTCAAAGATCTGAGCCAATTCCTGAAGGGTGAAAAACTCCCGTTCACCATATTCCCCTCGGGGAGCCCAGCCCAGCAAGGCCACATAGTTAACCACAGCTTGAGAGAGGTAGCCTTCTTTTATTAGCTCCTCATAGGAAGGATCACCGTGGCGCTTGGACATCTTATTGTGAGCGTCCCGCATAACGGGGGAGCAGTGGATATAGGTGGGAACCTCCCAGCCAAAGGCTTGATAGAGCAGGTTATACTTAGGGGTGGATGAGAGGTATTCGCTGCCCCGTACCACGTGGGTAATACCCATCAAATGATCGTCAATGACATTTGCAAAATTATAAGTGGGAAGACCATCAGACTTGATGAGTACGTTATCATCCAAGGTGGCATTTTCTACGGTGATATCACCAAAAACTACGTCGGAAAAAGTGGTGGAGCCGTTGAATGGGATCTTCTGGCGGATCACATAGGGAACCCCGGCAGCCAGTTTTTCGTCTATCTCCTGTTGGGAGAGGCTACGGCAGTGGCCGTCATATCCTCCCAGCCCATTCTCTCCATGAAGGGACTCTAATCGGCTCTTATCGCAGAAGCAGCGGTAGGCCCCTCCTTTCTCAATTAATAACTGTGCGTATTTTCCATAAATATCCCGTCGCTCAGTCTGGATATAAGGGCCTACAGGTCCACCTACATCGGGCCCCTCATCCCAGTCAAGCCCACATTGGCGTAGGGTGCGGTAAATGATCTCTGCTGCGTCAGCCACCAGTCGGCCCTGGTCGGTGTCCTCAATGCGCAGTAGAAATGTTCCGCCGGTATGCCGGGCAATAAGCCAGGTATATAGGGCTGTGCGTAGGTTACCGATATGCATATAGCCTGTAGGTGAGGGGGCGAATCGAGTGCGTACCCCTCCCCGGGGAATACGGTCTTCCAGTTCCTTATACCAAGTAAAATCCATAGTGCCTTCCTCCAGCTGATATTTTTTGCTACATTCTATATTTTGCTTGGAATAATGTCAAGTTTTATTGCCTTCTAAAAGAAAATATGGTATTATAATTGCGTTTGTAAATTTGTAAGGAAGTGTCGCTGTATGGATGAGAAGAAAATTATGCTTTCTGGGATTCAGCCAAGCGGGGATTTGCATTTGGGCAATTATTTGGGGCCTTTGCGGCATTGGCCAGCCATGATCGAGGAATTTGATTGTTACTTTTTTCTGGCTGATCTACACACGATTACTGTCCGGCAGGATCCAGCCGTCCTGCGTCGGCGCAACCTAAGTCTGCTGGCATCCTACATCGCTTGCGGTTTGGATCCGGAAAAATGCGTGCTTTTTTTACAATCTCATGTGTCTGCACACAGTGAGCTTGCATGGGTGCTCAACTGCTATACCATGTTTGGTGAGTTGTCCCGCATGACTCAGTTTAAGGACAAGTCAGCAAAGAATGCAGACAATATCAATGCGGGTTTATTTACCTATCCAGTTCTCATGGCGGCAGATATCCTGATTTATCAGGCTGATTTTGTACCTGTAGGGGAGGATCAAAAACAGCATGTAGAGATTTGCCGGGATATTGCAGAGCGGTTTAACGGCGTCTACGGAGAGACTTTTAAGGTGCCCCAGCCTTATATTGCCAAGGTGGGGGCCAGAATTATGAGCCTGAGTGCTCCGGAGAATAAGATGTCCAAGTCTCAGCCAGAAGGCTGTGTGTTTCTTTTGGAGAAGCCGGAGGACATTATGCGTAAGTTCAAACGGGCACTTACCGACAGTGACACGGAAAACTGCGTGCGCTATGCGCCCAAAGAGAAGCCTGGTGTATCAAATCTGATCCAGATTTATGCTGCAGCCACAGGTAAGAGCTACCAGCAGGTGGAGCTGGAATTTAGTGGTAAGGGTTATGGTGCATTCAAGCCTGCGGTGGGGGAGGCGGTAGTAGAAGCTTTGCGTCCCATTCGGGAGGAAACCGAGCGGCTGTTGGCGGATAAGTCATATTTGGAGTCGGTCTATCGTACCGGGGCGGAGAAGGCTGCCTATGCTGCCAATAGGACTCTGCGCAAGGTATATAAGAAAGTGGGTTTTATCCCCCGGTAAGGAGATTTCCATATGCTGATGAATGTCCCATTGGCTACCGTCGGTTATGTAACGGCGGCTCTGGCGGTATCTGCACTCATCGCCGTTGGCGCTACACCGTTGGTGAAAAATCTGGCGATTCAAATGGGCGCGATAGATGTGCCTAAGGATGGTCGCCGTATGCATGACCATCCCATTCCCCGCATGGGGGGGCTGGCTATCTGTTTGGGTTTTTTGTTCGGGATACTGATGTTTGTCCCCCTGACTGGGCAGGTACAGGGGATGCTGCTGGGTGGAATCATCATAGCCATCTTAGGCGTTTTTGATGATATTTATGATCTTTCTGCCAAGCTGAAATTATTGGTGCAGATCTTGGCTGCCCTGGTGGCAGTGTTTTCTGGTAATGTGATCCAAGTGATATCAAATCCAAATATTTTTAGCCAGAACCTCTATTGGAGTTTGGGTTTCCTATCTGTCCCGGTGACAGTGATATGGATCGTGGCGATTACCAATGCGGTCAACCTCATCGATGGGCTGGATGGTCTGGCCTGTGGTGTGTCCACGATTAGTTCTATGACTATGCTCATTATTGCCCTGTTGGTGGCCGAACCCAGGGTGGCAGTGATGATGGCGGTACTGTCGGGAGCATGCATTGGGTTTTTGCCCTATAACCTAAATCCAGCCAAAATTTTTATGGGGGATACCGGATCTACCTTTTTAGGGTTTATATTGGCTACTGTATCTGTACAGGGCATGTTTAAGATGTATACCATTATTTCCTTTGTGGTACCCTTTCTTATGTTGGGACTGCCTATTTTTGATACTGCTTTTGCTTTCATCCGTCGTATTGCGCATGGCCAGAGTCCTATGCGGCCTGACCGTAGTCATGTCCACCATCGGCTAATTGATATGGGGTTTTCTCAGAAGCAGGCGGTTGGTATTTTATATGTAATTTCTGCCATTTTGGGACTTTCCGCTGTGCTATTGACTACTTCAGGCGCGGTAAAGGCCATGGTTTTTCTACTGGCAATGGGGGCTGCCGGTGTGGTGGCGGGAAAGATTTTTTTAAGTAATAATGATGAGCGTAAAGGACAGGAGGAGAACCAGAACAGGGAGGCTATGTCTGGCGAAAAGCCAAGGCCGAAGTTGGAGGGCGAAGATCATGAATAAAGTCATGACCATTTTTGGAACCAGGCCGGAGGCCGTTAAAATGGCCCCTTTGGTAAAGGAGCTAGAATGCAGACCAAAATTGGAGAGCGTTTGCTGTGTTACCGCTCAGCACAGGCAAATGTTGGATGGTGTGCTGGATATTTTTCAGATTAAGCCTAAATATGATCTTGATATTATGGAGCCAAGACAAACCCTTTCTACCATTACTGCCAAATGCCTTTTAGGTATGGAGGAAGTCTTTGCTAAGGAAAAACCGGATCTGGTACTGGTTCATGGAGACACTTCTACCACTTTTTCTGCTGCTTTGTCAGCCTTCTACCATCAGATCCCCGTGGGGCACGTGGAGGCGGGGCTACGGACAGGGGATAAATATTCTCCTTATCCGGAGGAGGTTAACCGCGCTTTGGTAGGTCGCCTGGCTGAGCTGCATTTCTGCCCTACGGCGGCAAACCGTGAAAACTTGGTAAACGAAGGAATTACTCAAAATTTGTTTGTGACTGGAAATACTGTCATAGATGCTATATCAACAACGGTTAAAAAGGAGTATTGTTTTAATACCCCCCTTTTAAATAAACTGGACTACAGTGGTAAAAAGCTTCTTTTGGTTACTTGCCACCGACGGGAGAATTATGGGGTGCCTATGGAGCAGATTATGGTTGCTCTGCGGCATTTAGCCAGGACCTATGCCAAAGAGATGGAGATGGTTTATCCAGTTCATCTGTCCCCAGTGGTGCAGGAGATGGCCCACCGATATCTAGATGGACTTGATAATGTGCACCTAATTTCCCCCTTGCAAGCAGACGAGATGCATAATCTGATGGCCCGCAGCTACTTGATTCTAACTGATTCCGGAGGTCTACAGGAGGAAGCGCCTGCACTGGGAAAGCCGGTTCTGGTGTTGCGCAGAGAGACTGAGCGACCAGAAGCGGTAGCTGCAGGAACTGTAAAGTTGGCGGGGATTGAGACGAATCATATTGTGGAACTGGCTTCCGCGCTGCTTGAGGATAAGCAAGCCTATGAGGTGATGGCCAAGGCAGTCAACCCTTATGGGGATGGACGGGCCTGTCGGCGGATTGTAGATGCGATTGAATATTATTTTGGGTATATAGATAGAAAACCTGAGGAATTTAAACCCATATAGACGGAAGGAGGAGACAGGAAAGGGAGTGTTATTGGGATGGGAGAAAAAAGCAGGCTAAAATTTGCTGCTCTTATCGCTTTGATTCTGGCAGCGGCAGTAGCTTATAGCTTTACATTCAATCTCTTTGAGGCTCCACCTTCCGTAAGTCTGGCCAGCGGAGTAGGAGTCTCCGATTTGGAACAGGATGGTGAAGATTCCTCCAGCGATGCAGTTATTCAGGTAGGGGTAACGCCTGAAACGGTGCAGAGTGTTATCTTAACCTTGTCTCGTTACCGCAGCTATAGCCGAACCCTTCAGATTGAGTATCTGGAAGAGGGAATGGTGAAAGGCAGCCTTTCCGCTGTGGTAGCGGTTGACAGCGGCTGGACCCGAGTAGATGTGACATCTAAAAGTGGCGTGGAGCATACCATTGTGGGCAATGGGATGCGTTATCGCTGGTATAATAATGAGAAGGAGTATGCTTCTGCCCCTGCAAGGGAGGGTTCCGGTGATCTGGCCCAGATGTTGCCTACCTATGAGGATGTGTTGGATCTGGACACTAAAAATATTACCGCCGCAGGCTATGAAAGCCGCGGCGGTGTAGCGTGTATTTATGTGGAAGTGGAAGAGAGTGCGCTAGGTTATTTGGAGCGCTATTGGATCTCGGTGGAGAGTGGACTTCTGGTTTCAGCAGAGACGATCAAGATGGATGAAGTAGTTTATCGAATGACCTCCTACCAGGTGGAAAGTCCCTTGGTTGATGGGGAGGAAAGCTTTCTCCTTCCAGATGGCACCTTGCTCCATCAGGTGGAGGATTGAGGGGCTTCTCCCAGTCCCAGTAAAAGCATAAGTCCGAGGGCAATCACCAGATCCAGATTATCGCCTTCTAAAAAGAGGAAAAGTATAATAAGCAGCAGGAGCACATCCCCGCTGTCTAAATTTTTGAGGGAAAAATGTTTAAACAGTCCTCCTAAAAATTCACTGATACCGCCAGTGAGTTCACCCAGTAGGTCGCTGTTGCTCGAACGATGACCAGCAGGTTTGGAGTTGGAGTGGGAAATATTTTCCGAGGATGCTGCTCCAGACTCAGGCTGGGGCTGATGGAAAGGTTCTTCATCCTCTGAAGGAAGGGGAAAGAAGGGCGTGTCTGGGGGGAGATAGCGGCTATACATTGCCATTCTCTCCTCCCTTCGTGCGGAAGCTGTCCAGGGCGATACGGATGACCCGGGTCAGCTTGGAAATACGGATGGCCTGGTCTAGTTTAGCGTACCGCTCTGGCTTGACAAAGGGGCGCAGGGCGGTCAATAAGGCGGCTCGGTCATCATCATTGGATTGATAGGATGACATGAGCTTGGCGGCCATTTGAAATAGACGCGGA
Organism: Oscillospiraceae bacterium; assembly: GCA_045543215.1. GTDB lineage: Bacteria > Bacillota > Clostridia > Oscillospirales > Oscillospiraceae > DXYV01. The sequence continues at coordinate 15,818 of JAZQMD010000061.1, read as the reverse complement.
TCCAGACTGCCTAGGGCGGCAAAGGGATTGCTATCAGGGGGAGGAGGGGGCGTATCCTGGGTATCTCCGGATGGTGGAGACGGATTCTTTTGGTCGACACCCAAGGATTGGGCCAGGTTCATGATCTGTCCCATGGCATCTGGATTGGACAAAATGGAATTTAGCTTATCTTCAAAATCACTCATATGGTACGCCCCCTTTCCTTGCCCTAGACTTTTTTAAGATTGAAAGGACCGGCTGATCTGCTCCAGGAGTTTTTTGCTCTCCGGATCGCGCAGCAGCTTCTGCATGGCACCCATAAGCTGGGTTGGGTTGCCTTTTGCAGCAGCATCCGCCGCGCCTTCTAGATTGCCTCCGGTCTGTTTGCCCAGCAGCTCCATTAGTTTCTGGGCTTCCGGAGCTTGTTGGATGCGCTGGATGGCGTTTTGATCCTTCATCATTTTTCGTGCGTGTTCACTGTTGAGGAGTTCTTTGAAATCGGGCATGATTGATCCACAACCTTTCTCATTCCAGTATATGCCAAAGGGAGGTTCCGGTGACAATTTTGATGGCTGGTCTGTCAGGGATGAGAGCGCACATATTCTATCTTATGAAGGAGCACGTTTTTTTCTGACACATAGACATGCCTATCAGATAAAATCGGAACAGGGCTTGGTTATAATATAATTAAGAAGGTAAGAGAAAACGGCCTATTCAAAAAACATTCAGGAGGGATTTGAATGCTGGCAGTAGAGTATTCCGGCTTTAAAATGGACAGGGACTGGACGCAGGAATTGACCCAGGCTTGTGCTATGTTAAGCAGAGGAGACGGAGCCGGAGGTGAATTTACCGGCTGGGTGCATCTTCCCCGGGACTATGACAGGGAGGAGTTTGAGCGGATCCAGAGGGCGGCGGAGAAGATTAAAAAGGATTCTAAGGTACTGGTGGTAATCGGTATTGGAGGTTCCTATCTGGGGGCCAGGGCAGTGATCGAGCTGCTGCGCTCTCCTAACTATAATTTGATCCCTAAAGACACACCGGATGTCTTTTTTGTAGGAAACGGCTTGTCCTCCGATGCCATTCAGGAGACCATCGAGTTGATCGGGGAGCGGGATTTCTCGGTGAATGTTATTTCCAAATCTGGTACCACCACTGAGCCGGCGGTGGCTTTTCGAATATTCCGGAACTTGTTGGAGTGTAAATATGGCAGGGAAGGGGCCAAGGATCGTATCTATGCCACGACTGACAAATCCAAAGGAGCGCTAAAAGGGTTGGCTGATGCTCAGGGTTGGGAGACTTTTGTAGTGCCGGACGAGGTGGGGGGACGGTACTCTGTGCTTACCGCAGTTGGGCTTTTACCCATTGCCGTGGCGGGTTTAGATGTGGGCCGACTCATGAAGGGCGCCATGGAGGAGCGGGAGATATGCCTGGCTAAGCCTGCTGTTTCCCCTGCGGCTCGGTACGCATCTATCCGGAACACTTTGTACCAAAACGGAAAAAAGATTGAGATTTTGGGATGCTTTGAGCCGGCTTTCCGATTTTTTGCAGAGTGGTGGGAGCAGCTCTACGGAGAGAGTGAGGGGAAGGCGTGTAAAGGAATCTATCCTGCCAGCATAGAGTTCACAGCGGACCTTCACTCCATGGGTCAGTATATTCAGGAGGGTGAACGAATCCTTTTTGAAACCATTGTTCGCTTTCAAAAATCACGTCATCAGGTATTTATTCCCAAGGATGAGACAAATGGGGATGGTCTAGATTTTCTGGCAGGGAAGGAGTTGTCTTTTGTGGCCGAGCAGGCCAGACGGGGAACTTTGCTGGCTCATGTGGACGGGGGTGTGCCCAATCTGTTGGTGACACTGTCAGCCAGGGACGAGGAGAGTGTGGGACGGCTTATTTATTTCTTTGAATTTGCCTGTGGACTATCCGGATATCTACTGGGAGTCAATCCCTTTGACCAGCCTGGTGTGGAGGCCTATAAAAAGAATATGTTTGCTCTATTGGGTAAGCCGGGCTATGAGGAGCGCAAACGGGAGTTAGAGGCCCGTCTGTCCCCCTGATAAGCATGAAATTTTCGTAAACTTCACAAAATCGGTTGATCTCAGCCATCGAAGATGGTAATATAAAATTAAGGATTGGGGGAGCCCCCAATGAAGAAAAAGGAGTGATTCTTATGGTCAAAGTAATCATGGGATTAAAGGGTTCCGGTAAGACCAAACAGATGATCGATCTCATCAATACGGCAGTAGGTACCGAACATGGCAATGTGGTGGCCATTGAGTGCGGACCCAAACTGACCTATGATATTAATTATAAAATTCGTTTGATTGATACCACGAATTTTGATTTGCCCACGTTTGAACGGATGAAGGGCTTTATTTACGGTTTGTATGCAAGCAATTTTGATATTACTCATGTTTTCATTGACTCTCTATGCAAGGTAATTCCCAGTGACTGCGGGCCTGAGGTGGAGGAATTCTTGGATTGGCTGGAGTCCTTCTCCGAGAAGAATAATGTGAAGTTTACTGTTACCATTTCCGCTGACGCATCCTTGGCTCAGGAGGGGATAAAGAAGTTTTTTTAATATTTCATACATGAGATGAGAAAGGCCATGCCTTACGGCATGGCCTTTCTCATCTTTTTCTTTGTGATTTTAGGCTTTGATAGCATCAGATCAGTGCGGCTTGATGACTAACAGCAGTTCGCCAGCTTTTACAGAGGTTCCCTCTTTGACCAGTATTTCTTCCACCGTACCCGCCATACGGGATACAACGGAGGTTTCCATCTTCATGGCTTCAATGACCACAACCACTTGATTTTCCTCCACTTTGTCGCCAGGCTTGACGTTGATTTTAGATACCATTCCCGGGATAGATGAGCCAATCTGGCTTTTATCCTCAGGATTAGCCAGAGTGACCGCTTTGCCTATAGCTTGGGCAGACTTATCCGGGACTGCTACCTCACGTCGCATTCCGTTGAGCTCAAAGTTGACTGTACGGGTACCGTCCTCATTCAGGTCGCCTAGGCCCAGGTACTTGATGACCAAGGTCTTGCCGTCTTCAATGTTAATTTTATTGGTTTCACCAAGAGCCATACCGTTGAAGAAAACATGGCTGCCCATGCGCATGATATAGCCATACTCTTTGCGGTGTTTGCAGTAGTCCTCATAGACCTTGGGATATAGACAATAGGAGAGCATGGCCCGCATGTTAATGGGATAGTCTTCCATAAAATGAGCCATTTCCTTGCTTACTTTGTCAAAGTCAACATCAGGAAGCAGTTCGCCGGGACGGCAGGTAATGGGCTTTTCCCCTTTGAGAACCACCTCTTGCAGCCCCTCAGGTTGAAAGCCCCAGGCAGGTTGGCCCATCATGCCTTTGTAGAAGGACACTACTGAGTCGGGGAAGGAGAGGTGCTTGCCTTTTTCCAAAATATTTTTTGGGGTCAGATCATTTTGGACCATAAAAATAGCAAGGTCGCCTACCATCTTGGAAGAGGGGGTGACCTTCACGATATCACCCAGCATATCATTGACCGTCTTGTACATTTCCTTAACTTCCTCAAAGCGGTGTCCTAAACCTAAGGAGACTACCTGCGGATAAAGGTTGGTGTACTGACCACCGGGAATTTCATAGCGATAAATATCGGTGGTTGGATTTTTTAGACCATGATCAAAGCTAGCATAGCGCAGGCGCACATCTGCCCAGTAATTATCCAACCGTTGGAGCTCTCGCAAGTTTAGGCCGGTATCCCGCTCCTGGCCTTCCAAAGCAGCTACGACTGCGTTGAGAGAGGGCTGAGAGGTGAGAGAGGACATAGAGGCAATGGCACAGTCCACAATGTCAACGCCTGCCTCGGAAGCCATAAGGTAGGTGGCAACCTGGTTAGCTGTGGTATCGTGGGTGTGCAGATGGATGGGCAGGCCGATCTCCTGCTTCAAAGTGGACACCAATTTCTTAGCCGCATAGGGCTTAAGCAGGCCAGACATGTCTTTGATTGCCAGGGTATGGGCCCCGCGACGCTCCAGTTCTTTTGCCAGATCCACATAATATTTTAGCGTATATTTATCCCGTTTAGGATCGAGGATATCACCGGTGTAGCAGATGGTAGCCTCACACAGTTTATTCTGCTTGAGTACCTCATCCATGGCAATCTCCATGCCTGGAACCCAGTTTAGAGAGTCAAAGACCCGGAATACGTCAATGCCAGATTGAGCCGATTCCTTGACAAACTCCCGAATAAGATTGTCGGGGTAGTTGGCATAGCCAACGGCGTTGGCCCCCCGTAGGAGCATTTGGAACAGGATATTGGGAATCCGCTCCCGGAGCATATCCAGTCTCTCCCAGGGAGATTCATGGAGGAAACGATAAGCGGTGTCAAAGGTGGCGCCGCCCCACATTTCAAGAGAGAAACAGTCAGCCAAGATCTCAGCGGTACCCTCTGCTCCCTTGACCATATCCCGGGTGCGCATACGAGTGGATAGGAGAGATTGGTGGGCATCTCGCATGGTGGTATCGGTAATGAGCAACTTTTTCTGGTCCAGCACCCACTTTTTTACTGCCTCAGGGCCTTCTCGATCCAGGAGCTCTTTTAGCCCATGGAGGGGTTTACCAGTGGGATTGGGGAAACGCGGGGGGTCATATTGGCGACGTTCGGTATTAGGATTGTCCACTTGGATCTGGGCAATATATTTGAGCACCTTTGTAGCGCGATCCCGCCCCTCAGTCAACTCGAAAAGCTCCGGCGTATCGTCAATAAATTTGGTGTGGCACTTACCGGAGTGGAACATGGGATGGGTGAGGATGTTGGTAACAAAGGGAATGTTTGTTTTGACGCCTCGCACATGTTCCTCAGACAGAGCGCGGGTGGCCCGGCGGCAGGCGCCCTCAAAGGTATTGTCCCAGGAGGTGACCTTTACCAGTAGGGAGTCATAGTAGGGGGAAATAATAGTACCCGCCGCAGCATTGCCGCCATCTAAGCGAACGCCGTAGCCGCCGCCGGAACGGTAGGCGGTAATTTTCCCGGTATCGGGAGCAAAATTATTGGCTGGATCTTCAGTGGTAACTCGGCACTGGATAGCGTAGCCGTTGATGCGCAGGTCCTCTTGCGTGGATAAACCGATGGACGGATGGGACAGAGGATGACCTTCAGCTACCAAAAGCTGGGCACGGACCAAATCAATGCCGGTGACCATCTCGGTGACGGTATGTTCTACCTGAATACGGGGATTCATCTCAATGAAGTAGTGCTGACCGCTGGCGCCGTCTACCAAGAACTCAACCGTACCTGCATTTACATAGCCTACATGCCTGGAAATTTTTACCGCGTCGGCACGCAGCGCTTCAATGGTGGCATGGGGAACCGACCAAGCAGGTGCGTACTCCACCACTTTTTGATAGCGGCGTTGGAGGGAACAGTCTCGCTCACCGCAGTGCATGACGTTGCCGTACTGGTCAGCCAGAATCTGTACCTCAATATGTTTGGGCTCTACCAAAAACTTTTCAATGAAAATATCTTCATTGCCAAAGGCCTTTCTGGCCTCGTTCTTTACCAGTTCGAACTGCTGGCGGACTTCTTCTTCATTGTCACAGCGGCGCATACCCCGGCCACCGCCACCTGCGGCAGCCTTGAGAATAATGGGGAAACCATAGGACACCGCCTTTGATACCGCATCATCAGCACTTTCCAGAGGGATTGTGGAGCCGGGGATAATAGGGACACAACACTCAATGGCGATGGCTTTAGCAGCTAGTTTGTCTCCCATCTGGGCCAGTACTTGGGAAGGGGGACCGATAAAGGTGATACCGGCAGCCTCACAGGCCCTGGCGAAGTCAGCGTTCTCTGACAAGAAGCCATAGCCGGGATGTATGGCATCCACCCCACGGCGGCGGGCCAGATCAATAATGCCCGGAATGTCCAGATAGGCCCCAAGTGGGGACTGGTTTTCCCCAATGAGGTAGGCCTCGTCAGCCTTGGTGCGGAATAGGCTGTTGATGTCTTCATTAGAATACATGGCTACGGTATGCAGTCCTAGATCATAACAGGCGCGAAAAATGCGAATGGCAATCTCACCCCGGTTAGCAACCAAAACTTTCTTAAATTCTTTTTCTGCCAAGATTGGTTCCCTCCTTAAGAATTTGCTTGCTTAGCCTAGATATTAATCACTCAGAAGCAGGTTCGATATAGACCATATATTTTTTCTGATTGTATTTGTTATGCTTTCATTATAATGAAGAATGCCCTGTTTTGCAATTAGACAGTAATTAAAATAGAAGAAAATCAGCGGAACAACTAGGAATCTAAAACCAAGGGAAGTCCGTGTTGTGAGATACAAACATAAGTCCGTGAAAGACGGACAATGTTGTATTTAGTTTTATGGTAAAGTAACGACAAGAAAAGAGGGAATCTTGGGGGCCCCACTTTTCTTATTTTTATAAATTTTATTTCAGGTATCTGTGGAAACGTAGCCGTTAAGTAAACTTTTAATTAGCCCTGAGTGGGAGCTGGCAATCGCCCGCTCCCACTCATTAAAGTTAACCATTTAAATATTTTTTTTAATTAAATTAATTGCATTTTTTTCTAGTCTTGATACCTGGGCTTGAGAAATTCCAACCTCGGCAGAGACTTCCATTTGGGTCTTGCCCTGGAAAAAGCGCAGATCCAAAATGTGGCGCTCCCTTTCCCCCAGCTTGGCAATGGCTTCTTTTAGAGCGATATGCTCAAGCCAGCCCTCATCCGTGTTTTTGGAATCCTTAACTTGATCAAGTACGCAGATGGTGTCCCCACCATCAGAGTATACCGGCTCATACAGGGAAATAGGATCCACAATGGCATCTAGTGCCAGAACCACCTCTTCTCGCTTTAGATCCAGAAGTTTTGCAATCTCTTCCACTGTTGGCTCTTTCTGGTGCTCAGACATATAGCGCTCTTTTGCCTGAAGGACTTTATAGGCTGTATCCCGTACGGAGCGGGACACTCGTACAGCGCTATTATCCCGCAGATAACGTCGTATCTCACCTATAATCATAGGAACGCCATAGGTAGAAAAGCGTACATTCTGAGTGGGGTCAAAGTTGTCAATTGCCTTAATCAGACCGATGCACCCGACCTGAAACAGATCATCCACATTTTCTCCCCGGCCGGCAAACCGCTGAATGACAGATAGCACCAAACGGAGATTACCTGAAATCATTTCCTCTCGGGCGGCCATGTCTCCCTCCCTGATGCGGCGCAGCAGCTCCACCATTTCGTCGTTTTTCAGCACCTTAAGTTTAGCTGTATTGACGCCGCAGATCTCTACTTTGCCGCTGTATCCCATACTCTCCATCCTTTCTGCCTGTATGTAAACAATCAAAGATGAATGCGACGCTTAACGAACAAAGAAAGTATCTGCGGCAGCAGGCTGTTTCATACGGTGGTTTGGAGGGGTTTATTTTTTTCTTATTGACCTGCTTCGATGGATTTTTACCAGGTGGTTCTCTTCCGACTTTATTTAAGTTATGTCAATCGAATGATCTCACGCTTTAACCGGGCAATAATCCGTTTTTCCAGTCTGGAAATATAAGACTGGGAGATTCCCATCAGATCAGCTACCTCCTTCTGAGTTCGTTCTTGTTTGCCATCCAGGCCAAAGCGCATGGTGATGATACTCTTTTCTCTGGGATCAAGAGTGTTGACCGCTTGGAAGAGGAGTTGGCGATCCACGTCCTCTTCAATAGGCTTCATAACAACATCCTCTTCTGTACCCAGCACATCAGAAAGTAAGAGCTCATTTCCATCCCAGTCTGTGTTTAAGGGTTCGTCGAAGGAGACTTCTCCACGCTTGCCAGATATTTTGCGCAGATACATCAGTATCTCATTTTCAATGCATCGACTGGCATAGGTAGCTAACTTGATGTTTTTAGCCGGCTGATAGGTACTAACCGCCTTGATGAGGCCGATGGTGCCGATGGAGATTAAATCCTCGATCCCGACCCCGGTATTCTCAAATCGTCGGGCGATATAGACGACCAGACGCAGATTACGCTCAATAAGCTGGGCACGAACCCAATGCTCTCCATCTCCTAAACGGGCGATGAGTTGGCCTTCCTCTTCCTTGCTCAGAGGGGGAGGCAGGACATCGCTGCCACTGATGTACATAATCTTGCCTGACCGCGCCAGTCCAAACCTGAGCTTCCACTTTTGAATGTTTAGCCAGAGCCTGAGTTTCCAATCCATGATGTTCCTCCAATCAAAGCTTGATATCCTCCGCCGTCACTTACCGCTGTAGGAGAAAAGGCAACCAGCGCGCCAGCGTGTGTCTTTCCCCCTACCGTAATGTGTTCGGTACGCATAGCCAGTAGCAGGCCACTTGACACCCCAACTGCCCGATAGGGGATAAGCCGCCATCCAGTCTCTCCCAGCTGGCTTAAAAGTTCTATGGCTTCTACTGGCCGTTCCAGCGAGAGCTCTATTGGGAGCAGCCTTCGACAGGCTTTTCCCTCTGCCACCAGTACTGGCCGATTGGTGGCAGGGTCGGCTAGGGTATTGCCGGTATCCACTAAAGCGGTGAGTTCTACACTACGTCCCCCTGCAGTCACCTCCACAGGGACCAGCTCTTGCCTCCGATGGCAAAAAGCGCGCTCGAATAAAGTGGTAAGTACCCCATAGCATAAAATTAGGAGAAGGAGAAGAAGCCTGATATCAACCCAGGAGTAGAGCACCCCGTTTTCCAAGGTCAGACCACGACCCCCCAAAAGCTCCGCAGCCCAAACCATGCCGCCAAGGGCTGCCGAAGCGCTAAAAAACATGAAAGTGACACGTACAAGGTTTCTACTGGAGCCAAAGGCGATAAGAGACATGAGAATTCCTGCCCCTATTTTGCATGCTGGGTGTCCAAGCCATTCAGAACCCAAAAAGGGGAGCGCCGCGTAGGCGGCGCCCAGAGCAGCTGACAGGACAAGGAGCCAACGTCGTATAATAGAACCACTCATGCGAGCGGTTACCAGGAGTAAAAGATAGTTGGCCACAAAATTGAGCAGGATCAGCAGATCCAAATAAACTACCGTCATCCCTGCCACACCCCTCTCTGATTCAAAAATATTATAGCTTGCCCCAAATGGAAAAAGCGTCAAAATAGGCCGCTTGTCATGAGAAAACATAAGACCCCCGCATCCCCACAAGGAGGAACAAAAAAAGTCGCCCATGCATCAGCATGGACGACTTTTCGTAGTCTAATTTAAGAAATTTTTTCAATAATTTTATTTTCGATAAGGAAATCATAATAGTCTAAATTCATAATATTCTAAAGTCTTAATATCAAACGATTTTGGCTATAAAATCTGCTTTTATAGTCCTCTGGGCCGCATGGTGCGGATGGCTGTCTCTCCGTTTAGCGCGCTATTTATGAGATTTAGCAGTTGCGCTTTATCTTCAGGCAACCCGCCCTTAATAGGCAAGTAATTAGAGGCATGATTTGCTGTAATATGTAGTGGATTTACATCTAATCCCTCAATAAGCCATTTGGTTTCCAGCAAGGCCTGCTGGGGCGTGAGGCAAGTAAACCGTCCCGCCCGAATATCCTCATACATGGGTGTACCTTCCACAGGGGTGTAGGTTAGGGCTGACAGGTGCCTAGGTCTCATGGCGTTAACCATTTTTATAGATTCCTCTATGTGGGTACGGGATCCTTCTGGTCCAGCAAGCCCCAAAAGTATAATATCCCACACCTCAATGCCAGATTCCCGGAGGCGCACGCCTGCCTCCAGCATTTCATGGGCAGAAACTCCTTTGCCTACTTTTTTTAAAAGAGCATCCCAACCGGTTTCCATTCCAAGATAAGCTCGGGTAAGCCCAGCCTGATATAAAACTTTCAGCTCCTCCGGAGTCTTTGCTAGGGTGCTCCTGGGACCGGCATAAGTAGTCACGCGCTCCAGTTTCGGAAAAGCCTCTCTTAACTTCTCCAGGATAATCAGCAGATCTGTGGTATCCATGGAGATGGCATCACCATCACATAAAAATACTCGGGTTACATCCGGTACTCCCGGGGAATTGATACTCAGATCAGCATAGTGCTTCTTTGCCATCTCAATATCCTCTAGGATATCCTCCATAGGCCGCACATAATAGCGTTTATTTTTATACATCCCGCAGAAAGTACAGGAGTTTTGGGAACACCCCACAGTGCATTGGAGCAAATAGCTTTTCCATTCTCCAGGCGGCCGATAAATATCTCCGATATATCTCATTGAATCAACTCCTCCAAAGCGTTACACAGGGCCTCCATTTCATCCTCAGAGCCGATGGTGATGCGCAGCCAATCCTGGGTACGCGGCTGGTCAAACCAGCGCACCAAGATACTGCGCTGCCGCAGGCCCTCCAACAGTTGCTTTCCTTTCAGGCCAGGAAAGCGGACAAAAATCATGTTTGCACAGGAAGGAAGTACGGTAAATCCCAATTTTTCCAACCGTTTGACTGTATGTGCCCGGGTAGCCCTAATCCGGCCCTTGGTATCCTCGAGCCAAGGGACATCTTCCAACGCAGCGGCAGCCCCAACCTGAGCAATATAGTCTACCGGATAAGAATTGATGGAGTCTCTCACACAGCACAGGGCTTGAATCAAATTTTGATTGCCAAAGGCAAATCCCACACGTAGCCCAGCCAAAGCGTGGGATTTTGACAAGGTTTGGACCACCAGCAAGTTTTTATATTTCTGAATGAGGGGAAGGGCACTCTCTCCTCCAAACTCCACATAGGCCTCATCCACCAGTACTACTACTTCAGGATTTGCATCCAGAATACGCCGAATGGTATCCAATCCTGGGGATATTCCAGTGGGGGCATTTGGGTTGGCCAGTACAACTCCACCATTGTCCCCTAAAAAGTCCTCCACATTGAGGGTATAATCTTCTTTTAGGGGTGAAATGAGTACCGGGATTTTAAAGTAGTCCGCATAAACTGGATAAAAGCTATAAGTCACGTCTGCAAAGACGATGGGTTTGCTATGAGAATCAAAAAAGGCCTGAAAGGCAAAGGCAAGAACCTCGTCGGAGCCATTTCCAACAAAGACCTCCTCAGGAGCCAAGCCAAGCCGTCTGGCTGCAGCTTCCCTTAGTTTGGTGCAATTAGGATCAGGATAAAGGCGCAAGGCATCTCCGGCCGCCTCTCTCATGGCCTCCAAAGCCCTGGGGGAGGGTGGATATGGATTTTCATTTGTATTGAGTTTAATAAATGTTTGGTCCTTGGGCTGTTCACCAGGTACATAGGGAACAACATTTTTAATGCGACTGCTCCAAAATTCCTTCATTAATATTCCCTTCTGGGATGCACTCATCCCTACTTCTCTTTCTGGTCAGAGATAATTTTTTTTATGTTTTTTTCTGCCTTACTGCGGGGAAGCATTACCTCATGTCCGCATCCACAACAACGTAGCTTGAAATCCATTCCAACCCTTAACGTCTGCCACGTCCGGCTTCCGCAGGGATGGTTTTTTTTCATTTCCAGCATGTCGCCTACCTTAATATCCATTTCGCTTTCCTCCACCCCCACCTACCGTACCCTGCCCCTTTTCACAACAGAGCAATGTACTTTTAAAGCTTAGAATATTATACGGTTTGCCTACGTCGATGTCAATTCTCCTGTTGAGATTACATCGCAAGATGAGATAATTCCGAATGCATGCCACCGCAAGGCTGGAGGGATCCTATGCCCTTTACACTGGGGAAAAGCTGGGGCTTTTATCGGACGATGAATACCATCATCTGCTTGATGAACCTGAGCTTCTGCCAATCTCAGGTGAATGATGTGATTTATATTGCTAGTGTTGATACGCTATTTTCCGCTGTGGTGGAAATTGTGCCACTGCAGCTTCTAGCCTACTTTGTAGCCAAAAAGAACGGCTTTGATATGGATAAGTCCAAGAATTTGGTAAAGTCTGTCACTGTTGAATAAGGGTTAAGAGGAATTGAAGCCGTTGCAATAAAGCAAATATACCATTGGCGGATAGCGAATATAATTAGCTCTTTTCAGTTCAGTATAGAACAAGCCCACAGTCTAAAGTTGACTGCAGGCTTGTTTTATGTAGTTAGAGGCCGTTTTCATATGTGATTTAATAGGAAAATCGCAGGATGAGAAGAATAAATTACCGTTAGATAGACATTCTAAAAGGAACACGGTACAATTACAGAAAAAGTTTTCTATATAAAGGAGAGCATCGTATGAAAATTAAAAAGTATAGGAAAAAACCAGTTATTATTGAAGCATATCAGACAAAGGATGAAATAATAATCCATACATTAGAAGGGATGCTCAGGGCTGATCCCGGCGATTACATCATTACTGGAATTAATGGAGAGAAATACCCTTGTAAACCGGATGTATTTGAAAAAACGTATGAGTTATATGAAGATTAACTTTTTTTAGTGGCTGTTTGCATATTTCCATTGGTGACAACAACCCATGTCTGAAACTCTTTTGTAAGATATTCTTCGCAACTAACTACTAATGCGTCCATAAGTGCAGCTTGGTCATCTGCAATATGCTGAAATTCCCCGGCCTTAAGAAAAAAACGATGTAGTGTGCTTTTAAGTAATTCACAGTTTGAGCGATATTGTATCCAGAGGTCTTTATATCCGTATAATGCAGCTATTGCATTAATTGCACCAGCAGATGAACTCAATCCTGTGACCAGGATATTAACAAGGACACCGTAATTTGAAAGAAGTACAATAATAGGAATAATGGCATTTAGGATAATTGTGGCAATGGTTAACTGCTTGAAACGAGTTTGCTTTTCAGCGCTTTTTTTCTCATACCATATAATTTGATCAATTACTCTTTCCTCAATATATGTTTTAAGTGGCGAGTCTTCCATTTCATCTAAATAAGGTTTAAATTGCTTTGTGATATAATCATTTACCATTTCCATCTATACAACACCTCACTTTGGATAAACTGTTACCTCGGAGTTTAATTTTATAATTCATATCTTTAGTTTTAAAGGAAGTATAACATTTATGTCTCATCCAAAGTTCTTTCTTTATAAATATGTTTACACGAGGTAAGTTTAAAATTTAATTCAATATAGCATAATTTAGTGTATATTACAATATTAACTCATAATATAAGAAAAGTAGCAGATTGGAAACATAAACAACAATAATCTAGCTAATTTGAAAGAATTCTTTTTGTGGATGGTAAGTATAAGCTGGCTCTTTCCTTCTTATAACTTTGCAAGAAACTATCCCAAACCGTTTTTCTTAAGATAAGAATTTGGTGATACATTTGTCTCGATCGGTTGGTTGTGTTGTGATACCTTGGTTGTCTCTCCGGGACAATCAAAAATACGACTTTATGATATAATAAGCTAGTATACGTTTTCATAAAAGGTATATATGGTATTAACAAAGTAGGGCGGCAATTCTGCCGCCCTACTTTGTTAATGTTCTTACATCTTTATTTTCTCTATGTAATTTTTCAACATTTGAGCTACCTGGGCCCGTGTGGCCTTACCCTTGGGATCGAGGATATTGCCGCCCTTACCGCTGATAATACCATTTTCTACGGCCCAGTATAGGGCATCCAGTGCATAGTCGCTGGTTTTATGAATGTCAATGAAGTCCAGTACCTGATTCGTGGCATTGGGGCTACCTGCGTACCGCCAGAGTATTACAGAAAGTTGCTCCCGTGTGATAGAACCGTTTGGGTCAAAGATACCGTCTCCGTAGCCGTCGACAATCTTATTTTCTGCGGCCCACTTTACTGCTTCAGTATAGTATTGGTTAATGTCCACATCAGCAAAGGGAATCTTGCTTCCCACGGGAGAGCCCGCCAGACGGTGGAGGATTGTAACAATCATTCCCCGGCTAGTAGTCAGCTCATGGCTAAAGGTAGTTGTGCTAGTGCCGTTCATCAGCTCACGAGCAGAGACAAAATCTACTGCGGCCTTGTACCAGTCACCCTCGTTTACGTCTTCAAATTGTTTTCTGTTGTCAACCAGATCTACGGTAGCGGAACCAGTCAGGGGAATCGTGACGGTTACGGCTTTTTCATCGGACACTGAGGTTTTAACTATCTCACGCTTGCCGTCCTCATGCACCAGTACCGCTACGGTGCTAGGAGTACAGGTATCGTGGGGGATGGTAAGAGTAAGACCGCCGGGGATATCCTTCACGGACTTGCCGTCCGATGTAATTGCCAGGGTGAGAGTGTTTCCCATCTTCTCAGCGGACATGGTGATATTGCTGCCTACCTGGGCCAGATCGGACAGGCTGTGATTAAGGATACTGATGTCAGAAACTGGTGTGCTGATTGTGAGGTTTGCATTGGTCTGTTCTCCAATATCGCTCACAGTAAAGGAGGGGATAGAAACTTTAACCTTACTCACGGCTTGGGTAATCTCTGGTGCAATGACGACATGAATGCTTTTATTTTCTGTCGCCCGCTTCACGATTTCTTTTCCCGCAGAAGCAGAGACGGTAGAAATTGCTGTATCGCCGCTAATGGTAGCGCCGGGTGTGGCCGTAGTTTCTGTGATGGTCGTGAGGGTATTTCCAATGTTATGGCCGCTGCTGATACTTGGAGTAGTAGTTGCGCTGCCTACACCGCCTGTACTACCAGTGAAACCGCCAAAACTGCCGTTTCCACCGATAGAAATACCGCCTCCAGAGATGCTTTGGGTCACGTTCACGGTACAAGTAGCTGTGGCATTGTTGTAGATTTCATCTCCGGCATAGCTGGCGGTGAACATGTAGCTGGCATTGGTGTTAGGAAGGTTTGCCTGCCAGGTGTTGCCGCTGCCGGTGACAGTAATGCCGGGACAGGTAACACTAATGCCGCTTGTTGTGGGTACACCGGACACCCTTAGCGTTACAGTGCCGCCACCGGGAAGGGAGGTACTGCTGGCGGTTAGAGAGAGGTTGGGTGTGACCTTGCTTAAGACCGTCAGCATACCGTTGGCATAGTTAATGGTATAGTTTGCGCCGGCATCTGCGCCAGAGATTATGATGGGATAATTACCTTTTTTGCTCATATCGGCATCACAGGTAAGAGTGGGCACTGTGGTAAGTGTGTTCTGGCCTATTAGGCCAGAAATTTGATAAGTCAGATTTGGAATTTTTGCACCTATAGGAGCGGTTTTATGATCGGCTGTGACGGTGATGATTGCTTTTTCAATGGTAAAATCCAGTGATGTATGACCGAAATAGGTATTATCGCTGTCCGGAATCTTAAAGGTTACGGTGTAGTCGCCCGCATTGATGGGAGGGGTGGTGCTGTTGTAGTTGTTCCCCCGACCGGTGTAAATAATTTCATATCCTGTCGTACCAAAGGTACCATTTGGTGTACCAATGTATCCGGCCTGGGCTGTACCATTATAGGTTAAGCCAGTGGCGGCGCTCACGCCGGTAATGCTCACCTTTGTCTTGTCTGTATAATCTACCGTTACGGTAATAGTACCGTTTTCATAGTTGCCCATACCGGTGACGCTGATGGTCACGGTGTCAGGCGTGCTATTCTGGGTTTTGTTCGCTATTAGGGTAAGGATATTTCCACTGATTGTGGCATCTGTCAAGCCTTTGTAGGCAGAGTTAGCAGGTTTCACAATCTCAAACTTTGGGGTGCCGCCCGGTGTAATGGGATAGCCTATAGCCTTTGTTAAATCCACCTTGACCGTATCATTTGAATGATTTTTTACCATTGTGGCAGAGGTAGTCATTTGAGGGGCATTAGCCTTACTAATCGTTAAATTCGCGGCGATATAAGTAATATCGTAATTGGGATTATTGTGGTTGGTAATGGTACCTTGGGTAATAGCGTATGTGCCAACATTCTCGCCTATCATACGGCTGAGGGTACCATTGAGAGCA
>JAZQMD010000060.1:0-7299 GCA_045543215.1 Oscillospiraceae bacterium | reverse complement strand
TTCTGGTTTTTTCTACTTTCCTCCTCTAGAACCTTTAGCCGAACCTCAACATCATCACCCATTTGTTACCCCCTATGCCGCACTCAAATAGAGCAAGCGGAATGTCTCACGCCCACGAGGGGTGACGAGTGTCTGTGGGCCGCTCCACTGGGTTTTCTCGTGGAAACATTCTTTGAGTTCAAATATCCCGCCTTCCACATACTGAGCGTAGGGCATCAACTTTCCCTTCTTGTCCCGATAGATGTATTTCCGCTTTAAAAGAAACCGAATGAATGCCTTCTCCCGTATCTCTAGGAGCTTGGCAGTCTCCCGGAAGTTGGTGAGCAGATTTCTATCCACCAACTCGTCAAAGTAATCTGCCTTGGGCTTCATGATCTGGTTGTCCACCACCAAGGCAGAGTTAACAGCTTCCAGGGCCTTGCGCTTATCCTGCTCCTCTTTGAGGGCTGTGGCGATTCTGATGATGGTATCCGGGTTCAGGATAGCCGCCTCGATGGTTTCCGGGGTCATGTAAGCCCCATGCTTGCGGATGGAGGGGAGAACCTCGGACGTTACCCATTTGCGGAAAGGTTTGGCCTCTGGCTTGTCAGACCTGAGAATGACATTGTATAGACCGGATTCGTTGATGACCCACATCTCCTGACTCCCTCCAAGGGTCGGAATCAGATTACGGTCCTTTTCATCCTCTTCAAGACGGTCAGCCACTTTCTTAAGCTGACTGGTATCCATACCAAGGATTCCACATACATCCTTCAGCACAAACCAGGGTTCACCATCTTTCTGGATGGTGCGAACCTCATTGCTGTTGTAGTTAAAAATCTGAATTTCGTTCATCTTATCTACCTCCAATGTTTATTTGCCTTTCGGCTCGGTGTAGGACATGGCCTGTTCACTGTCGGATATGCCCTTGGTGGTGGGGTCGTTTACCACACCCAGAATAGCCAGCACCGCAAAGGCAGCATTAGCCACAGCCAGTAGGCGGTCTCCCAGGTTATCCACTTCCAGGGTAACCCCGAACACAGCGGCTCCCGTCTGGACGAGCAGTAGCGAAGCGGGTACTAGAGAAACCCAAAAGGTCTTGTTATGTACCCTTACATTCCAGTTAATCTTAAAAGGTGCAAACCACCCTTTTACCTTCTTTATAAGCGCGGAGCAATTCATAAATCTATCCCTCCTTATCCGTATAGCCCCATGCGGTTATTGATAACCAGGGTACGCAGCAGGTCATAGCTCAGTCCCAGGCCGGTTTCAGTTCCCTCCAGCACATTTGCTTCAAGGAGCTTTTTCACCGTGGGTCTAGCCCAATCCGGCAGTTCCTCCACGGTGTTGTAGACCTTCCCCGTCAGAGCCTCATCGATAAGCGTCCTCACCTGATTTTCTGTCAATTCTAACTCCTCCTCATACAGTTTCATTTCCGGGGGATAATTCCCTCTGCGTATCATATCGGCTGTATACCGCCCTCCATCGTCCCATTGAAAGTGGGGCTTGTCCACAATGGACTTCCAACGACCGCCCCAGGTGAAGCCTATTTTCTCACCCATGGCACCTACTGCATCCCAAAAGGCGTTGTCGCTGTACTCCTGACCCTTCACGTTCTTACACACGTCAAAGGCAAGTCCGGCCTTTACGCCATGGAAACTGGGTGTTTTGGACTTACTGGTGCCGTTCCGATAGCATTGTAACTGGTACTCCTCATCCCGCACCGTGCCAGTGACTAGCACAGGCCAGCCCTCTGCCTTGCAAAGCTGGATCAGCTTGCGGCAGTTTGCCGCCACATCGGGACGGAGCAAGTTGATATCTCTACTATTTAGCATATCATTGCCTCCTTTCTAATAGGCCCCGCCCCCAGTGTGAGGGTGGGGCCATCTCATTACTGTGCGCTCTTTGCCTTTGCCTCAGCAAAAGCCGCCTCTTTCAGGCGGTCAAACTCTGACCTGTTACCCGCTTCAAAGGCGTCCCACAAACCGGGGGCATTATC
Source organism: Oscillospiraceae bacterium (assembly GCA_045543215.1). Classification (GTDB taxonomy): domain Bacteria; phylum Bacillota; class Clostridia; order Oscillospirales; family Oscillospiraceae; genus DXYV01. The sequence goes on along the minus strand of JAZQMD010000060.1, from coordinate 5,321 downwards.
GCATAACTGGTACTCCTCTCGGCTACGGGATTGCTCATCTGGGGTCATGGCATCCCACTGTACTTTCAGCGCAGCCCAGTCTAGATTAGTACCGGGGTCAACCTCCCGCCCATGCTTAATATTGTTGCGCAGCATATCATAGGCTACACCCTGATCTCGGGCATTGGGGTTGTTGGTGCTGATCTCGTACACGTGCCATAGATAATCTTTCAAGTTTAGCATGATAAGTATCCTCTCTTTTGTTCATATTTTCTGCGGCACCCGCCGCTGGGGTAACGATTTGAGATTCCTATCCACCTATCAGAGCCGCAATACTTTGCAAATCTCCAATGGGAGCGTGATAAAAATCGTGGTTCCATAGCCAGAAATCGGCGTGTTCCTCACGGCGGTATTTCTGGCACAGAGGATCACCCCATACACGATCCCACCGTGTTTGATAACCTTGATCCCGCTTTGCCAGTCTATGGACAATGAAATCCACTAGTCTCCCACGCTCCAGACCGTGTCCGTCATGATCTGCGCTAAAATAGTCATAGGCATTCTGGCTGGTGATAGAGCATAGCTGCTTTCCATTCCAAAACAGAAAACCGTCTCTTGCCTCCAGAAGTGCCCCATAGGGGATATTTACTCGCCCACAAATGGCTTGGAAGCGGGCGCGTTTTCTGGCAATGTAACCCATGGTCACACCCCCGTCTTAGCCGCGTGGCTGAGCATATCCTGAAGTTCGGAGTATTCGTCCTCAGTGAGCTTACCCGTGGCAAAAAAGACATCCAATTTGTTCTCTAAATCTGTCACTTGCCCACGCTCGATCATGCGCTTTAAAACTCGATACATCATTCTCATTCACCCCCTTTCATATGGTCAGGTCAGCTTCCTGGATACCAAGCCCCAAAAGCGTTAGCCGGTATTCCTGATCCACATTCAGCATATCTGCGTCAGACAAAGCCGCCTGAGTCTGTGTAAGAGCCTGTCCTGCGTCAACCTTTACCAACACGACCGTCTCAGCCCCATCAAGAGGCTCCCGATCCAGTAGGTGGTAGATAACACTGTCAAAAACAATGCCAGAAGCCTCCGGCTCCTGGCACAGAACATAGCAGCCATTTTCGGCTTGCTTGATATAAGTAGGAGCCTCAGTCATACCAAGGCTCCTACCGTCTTTGGTGAGGATAAGATTGTACATTGAAACCTCCAAAATCTTATTTGCCTAGACACAAAAGCATGGCGCGATTCCGTAGGATCTGTTCGGGCTGTTGAATCCCGCAGAGTTGTTACTGTCATTGCTGTTGGTGGCTCTAACATTGGAAAAAGCAGTTGGGTGGGCGGTAGGGGAACGACACCACCAGCTTGCTATCTCTTTCGTAGCGTTATGTTTATATTTCACCTTGCTGTTACCCGCCTTGTAGTAGTCATATTGTGCTTGGTAGTTCTGTTCTGTGCTGTTAGTACGGACGCAGATGCCATGCAACTCAAATTCGGACAACAGCCATAGATAATCCGTAGTCGCAGTAACATAGCTGGCAAGACAGGCTCCTCCGCCTGTGTTATCGGTGTACTTAATCACCGATTTCATAATGGCACGCAGATCATATGGTAAAGCTGCCAGCAAGGTATTAGACGTAGGAACAGTTGGATTTCTGTCACTGCCCAGCAGAGCCTTTCTCATACTGGATTCGCTCCACCCACCGACATTGGTGCTACTGGGGTTCATTAGGAAACAAGAAGCAGATGCCCATTCATTGTTATAATATTGGTCACAAAGAGCTACTTGCACTCCGTTAATTTTACCGATCTGAAAGTGGATGCGGTTTCCACCCTCCATGGCGCTGTTATGGTTAAAACCAAGGATAAAGGCATCAATGGACAGGTTAGAAAACGTGGTATGCCCAACTGTACCATGAATCGTGATATTCTTTGTGTCGCCTACATTCCAGAAGTTTGCCCCCACTCCCAGGTCACTTGCTTGCTTGATCTCTCCCCAAGTGTTGTTATTGAGGATGGGATTGAACAGAATAACAGTTACGCTGCACGTCATATCTGATGGTGCTGTGTGGTTGGTTCCTTCGGCTACCTTGACAGTAATGGTAGCATTGCCGTAGGCTTTGCCCGTTACCGTTACAGTATTGCCGGATACGCTCACTGTGGCAATATCGGAGCGATCGGATTGTGCTGTGATCACACCGTCTCCAGCCTTCGTCACCGTAATAGTGCCGGTTGCCGCTCTGGAATTTATAGTTAGTCTTGGTTGATCCAGGCTCAGACTACCCGCCGCCTTTGTAATCGTCCATGTAACACCTTTGGCATTGGTGGATCCATCGCTCCATTGATAATTGGCAGTTGGTGTGAATGTGGTCGTATGGGTTCCGGCATCGGTAGCAGAGGTAGCTCCACCGATCGTCAGTTGGGCCGTGTTGTAATTGAGCCATGTAGGAGATTGGGCACTGCCTGTGTAGATAAACGTACCACTTTGGAACGGCTCGGCTGGAACAACGGCCCGTCCAATACTCCATGTTACAGGCTTTGCGTCAGTGGTATTGTCGGCCCATCGATACCCTTCCTTTGGCGTGAAGGTAGTAGTATAACTTCCTGCATCGGTTCCGGTTGTCACGCCGCCCAAAATCAGCATATCGGGGTTGTAGTTGTTCCAGATGGGGCTTTGGGGACTGCCTATGTAGTTCAGGGTTCCATTTTGGCTGGGAAGATTAGCAATTGGGATTCTCTCAACTATAACTGACATAATTGAGGACACGGTAACCCCCGTCTCAGTATAGCTTACAGTGACATTCTGATATCCTAGAGCGGTAAAAGAAACTGGGCTTGTGGTATAGCCCGTCACCTGTGTTGTGTTTCCATCCGTATAGGTAGCCGTTACCACCATCCCAGTTGGATCAAAGCTTTCCCCCAGGAGATAGCTTGTCTTTGTTGGCGGATCGGTGATAGCGATACTGGCAAGCTCTATCTTGCCGCCAATCCCGCTTATCCCCTCCCATGCATCGCCATTTTTGATCTGAAACTGCTTGTTATAATAGCGCAGACCATGAACCCCTTCTTCTCCAGCCACAGACGCTTTTGCATGGTCAAGAGGAAAATCAGAAGGCATTTGGGAGGCTTTAATTTTCCCGGAAGCATCCAAATCAGCTTTTTTTCTCAGTGATTTATCATGCTCAGTCAAGGCCGCTTCGATCTTATCCATGTTGCCATTCTGCACTTCTACATCGTAAAACTCTTCCGGGAGAGGCTTTTGCAATTTATATTGAGGGGTATAGTCAGCCATTGTCTTGCTCCTTTCTCATTTTTGTATCCTTGATGGATTCTGTGCGCACCCCATGATAGGTGTATGCAGAAAGCCGGGCGTGGGTAAAGGGGGAAAGGTCTGCGTGGGTGTTGTAAAGCTGTCTCACCTGAAACACGATATTTTGCGGTGTTACCCGTTCCAATAGGGCTTGCACATCTTCATAGTTGTGTTTTGCCGCCACGGTGATCTTTACCAGCAGAAAATAGCTTCCTTCCTCCATTTCAGCGGAGTAGTTACCCTCACCACACAGGGCCTCCAGAATCGCCCGCAGCTTTGGCAAGGTATAAGGCAACTCCTCATTGATCCGGGTCAGGATGCGAAACCGCCGATCTTCTAAGGTGTCCGTCCCCTTGGACACAATACCAAATATCTGCTCCCAACGGGACAGGCCAAGGCTCCCCGCTGTCATGATAAATTGGTTGTCCAGAAGTTCATCTGTGGCACTCCACGCCAATTCAAACTCAGGCTGCTCCCCCGCCATGATCGACCGGAAGCAGTCATGATCCCGAACTGCATAAGGAAGATAATCGATCAGTTTTCTTTCCATCCTTCCTCCTTATGTCGCTGTCATCTCACCCAAGACCGGGATATGGTCAAGAGGTAGGGTGTAGTTTGCAGGGATGCCATTGATTTGGGTGCTGGAAATATCCACAATTCCTGTGATCGCCAACAATCTGCTTTCGATCTGACTGACACGTACCACAAGAGAAGCCTCCTGATCTGCCCATGTTTCAGCCAATTCTTTGAAATAAGCCTGAATGGTTTGGGTCACATAAGGCTGAACATCATCCCAGCTCCACCCGTCCTGATAATCCAGAGTGAAGGATAGGTTCACCTTTTCACTTGCCACTCCCTCCACCTTCACCACATGACCGATAGGGGCCAAGCCTACCCCTTCCCCGGCGTTCTGGATTGGGTCAATGGCGGTCTGCACCGTATTCACCAGGGGTTCAGACGGAGCGGAAAAGGTGCTGTCAATGATCACTAGCTTTACGGTTCCGCCCACCGTAAGAAGGTTTTTCTCCCCGGCTTGATACACTTTATCCAGCCAGGTTTTCACGCCATCAGGCACGCCGGATAACCCAGCCATCCATTCAGCGGCCTCGGCCGGGGGCTTCAGGTCGGCGGGGCTGATCCCACCGTTCCATGCCCGGTAAATCTTCACACCCCCCACACCGGGGATGGCGTTTACTTTCTGGATGTAGTCCGTCCGATTGCCGCCAAAGGCTTTGGTGGCAAGGCTGTCAAAATACCTCTGCCGAAAGGCTTGCGTCTCTTCTTCCTCCTCACCGGGGACCAGCAAGGCGGTAACGGTGCAGGTCTCCAGCCCATCCACATACTCAATGGGAATGACCGTACGGCTATGATCGTTCCCGGCTTCACCGGGGGTCTCACAGGTAATGGCATAATTGCCGCCCCCTAGATCCTCTGAGACGTAATAGTTCAGCTGACCGATGGAAAACCGGGTATTTACCTCCAGCGGCAGAGAAGGCGGAGTAACGCTCAACTGGAGAATGGCGGGGGTTGCCTTCAGCGGGGAAAGCCCCCGTTCTGCCGCCCTCAAAATGAGATATTCACGACTTGCGGTGTCCGCAAAAGTTTCTCGAAGGATGGTATCAAGGGCAATGTAAAGGTTTTGAAGCTCCACAGCGGCGGGAGCCTGCCCATACCACAGCATGGAACCCTCCCGGCTGTCCTGCTTTCGGTCATGTTCCAACGCCCTTTCCATCATCCGCTCAAGCAAAACCTCATAGGTCATGGCTTCATACATCACATATCCACCTCCATTTCAAGGTCGAGCCCACCAAAAATGCTGACTACCGTAAAGGTGGTCAGCACACACTTTTTCTTCACTTCAAATGTAAAATTTTCAACGGCGGTGATCCTGTCATCCTGAAGCAAGGCTTCCCGAACCCGGCGTTCTATTTCCGGAATGCAGTATTCCACATCTTTTCCAATCAGACTGCGAAGCTCCACCCCGTAATTCCAGGAATGGATCAGCCATTCGTAACGTTCTGTGTTGAGCATC
>JAZQMD010000059.1:0-7828 GCA_045543215.1 Oscillospiraceae bacterium | reverse complement strand
CGATGGCTGAATTGAGCTTGTGGGAGCCGGAGGTGTTATTGCCCTCAAATTTGTAATAGATCTTTGCAGGGGTTTGAAGCTTCTGTTCCAGGCAGTAGGCCCGTACCAGTGGAGAGGGACGGTACATTTTATAAAAGTCCAGAATTTCCTCCGGAATCTTAAAATAGGGAGTTTGATAATCCAACTCTTGACGTACCAGCTCGTCGCAGAATATTGTGCCCAATTCTTGGGTTGTCATAGGCTGGAGGGTGCCGGGGTTAAGCAGCGGGGCGGGCTTGTTTTTCATATCCGCCCGAATGTTATACCAGTTTCGGGGCATCTCATCCTCGGACAGATAGATTTTGTAAGGGATTTTTTGCTCGCTCATGGTAAATGCTCCTTTCAAAATTGAGTCCGGGACAAAAGAAAATGCTTCTGTCCCAGTTTTGCTGGGACAGAAGCATGTATTACTTCTGCGGTGCCACCCGGCTTGACGCAAAATTGCGCCCACTCTGCACGTACTAACATACGCCGACTTTAATAACGGAGGTCCACTCCGGCGCACCTACTTACCAAAAGGCGTTGGGATTGCCCTCGAAAGCCCATTCGAATCCTGCGCTCCCGGTCGCATTTACACCAACAGCGACTCTCTTTACGGGGTCAACAGAACCTACTTACACTTCTTCAAAGGTTTTATATAAATACTATATTATCTTAGCCTAACGTTGTCAACTGGTTTTTCAAATAAGAATGGTGGATGGGGGAGATAAAAATTTTTGGGGCTTGCACTCAAAAATGCAAATTTTGAGATGGAACTGGGGATTAGTGAGGAGGGAGTTTGGTGGCCAAAACGCAAGAGCAGCGGGAGGAGATGATGGCCCGGCTGCGCAAGCTGGCTGACAGAAAGGCCAACGATGCAGTAAAGTTAGCCTTTTTGGATCAGGAGAGCGCACAGAGGGTGGACGAGCTGGATCTGAGCGGACTGGTGGAGCTGAAGAAGACGGACAAAAGCTTTGAGGCCAGGTTTGTGGATCAGATCAAAGTACTGGAAATGATGCGGGAACTGATGGAGCAGGAGGACAACCAGGCAGCCGCAGAATTCTTCCAGGCTCTCAATGGGGCTGTGGGCGGCGATGAAGTGTGAGGTTTTATCCGTTTTCTAAAAAGCAGAGGCGGACGCTGAGCTGGTGGTGCAGAGGATCTGCAGATCGTGACAAAGACGGTATTATCTGCGACGGGGCGGTGCGTAGCGGCAAAACGGTGTGCATGGGAATTTCTTTTTTCTGTTGGGCTATGGCAGGTTTTAACGGTGCTCAATTTGGCCTGTGTGGAACCACCCAGGCCGCGGTCGAACGCAATCTATTGTCCCAGACCCTACCCGCATTGGAGAAAATGGGGTTTATTATCACACGCCAGAGGATGAAGCAGCAGCTGAGCGTTCGCTTCGGCGGACGAGAGAATACCTTCTTTCTTTACAGTGGGCGAAATGAGGGGAGTGCCAGCCTTATTCAAGGTGTTACTCTGGCGGGAGTACTCCTGGATGAGGCGGCCCTCATGCCCCGATCCTTCGTTGAGCAGGCCTGTGCCCGATGCTCTGTGGAGGGAGCAAAGCTATGGTTTAACTGCAATCCAGAGGGGCCAGGACATTGGCTCTACCGGGAATGGGTGCGTAAGGTGGAAGAAAAAAATATGCTCTACCTCCACTTTTCCATGGAGGACAATCCCAGTTTGGATGAGCAAACCAGACGCCGATATGGACGAATGTTTCAGGGAGCTTTCTATCGCAGGTTCATTCTCGGGGAGTGGACGGCGGCGGAGGGACTGGTATACGACTTCTTTCAGGAGGATATGGTGCGGGAGGCTCCTGAGGGGCCCTTTCAGCAATGGAGGATATCGTGCGATTACGGAACGGTGAATCCCACCTCTTTCGGTCTTTGGGGAAAGTTGGGCGAGACATGGTACCGCATGGCGGAATATTATTACGACTCCAAGGCTGAGGGAAGGCAGAAAACGGATGGGGAGTATGTGGAGGATTTATTACGCTTGGCCGGAGGACACCGGCTGGAGCGGGTAATAGTGGACCCGTCTGCGGCCAGCTTTCTGGAGGCCCTTCGCAGGGAAGGGTTACCTGTCCAGAAAGCCGATAACAGGGTGGTAACCGGGATCCGCGTAACTGCACAGATGTTGAAAAGTGGGAGGCTGGTTATTTGCAAAGGCTGTGATGCCGCCCTACGGGAGTTGGCGCTATACAGATGGGACGGAGGGCTGGGGGAGGACAAAGTGCTCAAAGAAAATGACCACGCTATGGATGAGATGCGCTACTTTGCTATGTCCCTTGATGAGCGGTTGCCAACAGCTGCGATGTGTGTGGAGCGCAGGTCTCTTTGAAGTCACCTGTGGGAAAACAACCGTTGGAATACAAACGCTTTCGGGTCCGTTATAAGAGGATAAGCGGAACGTTGAAGGCAACCAGGAGGATGCTATGAAGCTATTTAAGAAAAAGCAGACAGAAATCGGCGGTACCCAGGTGCAGGTACGAAACGGACAGCACCATCCATTTGGTATTTTAGACGGATATGTACCCTTGCACCACGGGGAAATCGCCCTCTACCGCGCAATCCGGGAGGCTGTACCCATTGTGGATGCTGCCATTTTGAAGCTCATACGACTATGTGGTGGTATGGAGGCTATTTGCGCAGACCATCATGCTCAGAAGGGGTTGGACCGCTTTTTGCAAACGGTGCCCACTGGACGGGGACAACGGGGAATTCAGTCTTTTTTAGACTGCTATCTGGACTCTATGATTACCTGTGGACAGGGGATTGGGGAGATTGTGCCTACCAGGGATGGGGAAGATATAGCCGCTGTATTGTGTGGAAATCCAGCCAATCTGGAGATTAAAGAGGGTGAGCATCCTTTAGATTTTACCCTTTGCGCCAGAAGGGAGGATGGAAGGGTGGAGAAACTTCCCAGGCAAAATCTCCTCCTCTTTACCCCCTTTATGCCTGAGGTTGATGCTCCATATGGAACATCTTTATTGAGATCTATGCCATTTCTAACCAAAGTTTTACTCCAAATCTTTCACTCTATGGGAATGAACTGGGAGCGTACGGGCAATGTGCGTTTTGCAGTAGTTTGCAAAAATGACGGAACTGGAAATGCCCAAGAACGGGTACAGGCCGTAGCTGACCAGTGGAGCCAGGCTATGCAGGAAGGACGCAACGGCAGTGTGCGGGATTTTGTTGCATCGGGGGACGTGGAGATCAAGGTGATTGGGGCGGACAATCAGATTCTGGACAGCGAGACCCCGGTGCGACAGATTTTGGAGCAAATGGTTGCGAAAACTGGGATTCCACCCTTTTTGCTGGGGCTATCCTGGTCCTCCACTGAGCGGATGAGTGCCCAACAGGCAGATATGATGACCAGTGAGGTTACCGCCATTCGACGATCCCTTGAGCCGGTGGTAGAGCAGATATGCGAGACTTGGCTGCGCATGCACGGCTTTGGTTCCCTTGTGAGGATAGAGTGGGCAGACATTAATTTGCAAGACTTGGTGGAGGAGGCGCATGCTGAGCTATACAGACAGCAGGCCAGAAGCATTGAATTAGAAAACCTTTACAGAGAACAAACGAGAGGAGCAGGGCTATGAGAGTGACAAAGCAGACAGGGGCAGAGTCAGGGAGAGATATAGATGCACAGGAACTTGCCCTCATTAATCAATGGACTAGAAAGGAACTAGATCCTGACAAAATATATGTATTTGGCGTACGTCTGTGCGACAATGAGATTGACAGAGATGGGGAACGGTTCCCTACCGAGACTTTAAAGCAGATGGCCAAACTGTTCGTAGGGAAAAGCGGAGTGTTTGACCATCAATGGTCGGCCAAAGACCAGGCAGCACGCATTTATCGCACAGAATTGGTGCAGGAGGAGGGACTTCTTACCAGAACGGGAGAGGCTTACTGCTATCTCAAAGGCTGGGCCTATATGCTACGTACAGAGGGTAACAGCGACTTGATCGATGAGATTGAGGGGGGAATTAAAAAGGAGGTCTCTGTGGGCTGTGCGGTGAGCAGGAAGGTGTGTTCCATCTGTGGTGCAAAGCCGGGAGCATGCGGCCATTTGCCCGGGCAGATGTATGACGGAAAGATATGCTGCACTGAGCTGTTGGACGCAACCGATGCCTATGAGTGGTCCTTTGTAGCGGTGCCAGCTCAGAAAAAGGCGGGGGTAATGAAATCTTTTGTAGATGGAGCAGATGAATTGGAGACACTCAAGGCCGAGGCTGCTATGGGAAGGCGTTATCTGGAGGCGTTACGAAAGGAGGTGGCCAGGCTGGGGGGGCTTACCGGAGACGGGCCGGATGCGACCGTACTGCGTCCAGTAACCGAGAAGCTCAACGAGGAAGAGCTACTGGCCCTGAAAAAGGCCTTTGAGGAAAAAGTAAAAAATCGATTCCGGCCTACTCCTCAGCTAACCTACTCCCATGCTGCTGCGTCACCGGAAGATGACAACCCATTTTTAATTTAAGCAGTGGGGAGGGGGGATGGGATGGGAAACAGGAAAGTTAAATTTTTGGAAAGGAGAAAAGGCGTATGAGTATTTCGTTTGAGGGTATCGGCGCAGTAGTAGCCACCTTCAAAGTCCAGGATTCCGCTACGCTAGCTACAGGGGATGCGGTGACAATCACCGCTAATGGAACGGTGGGCCTGGGCGCAGTCGGTGCCCTGGTTTGTGGGGTTGCCGTTTCCTCAGACATAAACGGCTACGTGGGTATACAGATCGGAGGTCTTGCGCAGATTTGTTATAGCGGCACCACCGAACCAACTGTAGGCTGGTCTTTGCTGGCTGGTGACGGCAAGGGTGGTGTACAGGTTGTTGAGGCAGGTGGCAGGTCCTGCTTGGTGGTATCCGTAGATAAGGGTGCAAAGACTGCTGTGATTAAACTCTGAGGGAGGAAGATAACATGGCTTATCATTTTGAAACAGTAAAACTGGAAAAAGGCATGTATAACGAGGCGGGACGCTCCTTTACTCAGACGCTGGAGGCTTGCGATCCCAGTGAGAACTACAAAGGTACGCCTTTGGAGGGGTTGGATGCATTCCAGCGTCAGCTTAAGCGATTTGATATTAAGGTGAAGGGGGCAGGCAGCGATCTGGTGGAAAAATTCTTTTCCTCTACTCAATCGGCGGTCCTCTTCCCTGAATATATCGCTCGGGCGGTGAAGGTGGGGATGGAGGAGGCCAACATCCTCCCCGAAATTACTGCCACTGAGACCCTGATTCAGGGAATGGACTACCGGTCCATCGTCTCTGCACCAGAGGAGGAAAAGGTATTGAGCCAGGTGGCTGAGGGAGCTGCTATTCCCAAAACTACTGTCAAGACCCAGGATTGCTTGGTGCAGCTTCACAAAAGAGGACGGATGCTGGTGGCATCTTACGAGGCTATCCGATTCCAAAAGCTGGACCTGTTTTCCGTTACCCTACGCCAGATTGGTAATCAGATTGGACGGATGCATCTGGAGGATGCCATTCATGTGATTATCAACGGGGATGGGAACAGTAATCCGGCTCAGACCGTCAGTGTAGCCCAGAAAGGTACTTTTACTTATGACGACCTGCTGACATTCTGGAACGCCTTTGATCCCTATCAACTCAATACCCTGCTGGTGAGCGGAGATGCCATGCTTACGCTGCTGAAGATGAGCCAGATGCAGGACTCCAATGCAGGGCTTGACTTCCATGGCACCGGCCGACTCATTACCCCTATGGGAGCAAAAGCTCTACGTACCTCCGCTATGCCTGCTGGAACCATCATTGGACTTGATAAGAACTATGCTTTGGAGCTGGTGAAGGCTGGGGATGTTATGGTGGAGTATGATAAGCTTATTGACCGCCAGCTGGAGCGGGCAGCCATCACAACCATCTCAGGCTATGCCAAGATCTTTCCACAGGCAAGCCGTGTTTTGTCTATAGCCTGAGATGGTTCAGGAGATATTTGATTTTGCCGCCACCATTGGTCAGGTGCAGGAGGGAGAGTCGGATACCCTCCTGCACCTGTGCCAGGCGGCCCATGACGAATTGATTGCCAAATTGCGGCAGGGTGTGACGGTGGAAACCTGCAAGGCGGCCTTTATCATTGCGGCAGCGTGGATTGCATTGGCAGGCCTTTGCATCAGCAGGGAGGATGAGGATATTATCTCTTGGTCGGCAGGGGATGTGAGCGTACAAAAAAGCCGGGATGCAGGAAATCGGCCGGAAGTCTACCGCGCTCAGGCAGAGAGGCTCATGGCCCCTTACATGAAGGACAGCGGCTTTACCTTTTTGGGGGTGAAGGGATGACTAAGGATTTCTCTAAGCTTGTGCGTCGCTATGGACGGGATGTCTGCTTATGGGAAAATGGTGTGGAGACATTGGGGCGGGCCTTCCTCCAGTCCATGAGGGATAAGGAAGATCGAATGATTCCAACCCCACTGGGACGCAGAGGCCAGGGGCGTTTTCTCTACCTGGGTGAACCCGGCGTAGCGGTGGATCAGGTTGGGGAGGAAGCTTACCTCTCCTGCGAGGGAACTAACTATGACATCCTGACGGCCCAGCCGGTATACTTCGGCAGTGAGATTTTATTCCGCTGGGCCACGTTGATTCCCAGAGATAAGGAGGCACCACTGTGAACGGGCTGGAAAAGCTGCGTCAGGAGCTGGTTACCTATTTAAAACAAAGCGGAATCTCGGCTATGACTGCCTGGGAAAAAGAAAAGCGGACACGATTGGAACAGGCGGTGATCGTAGTGTCCTTACGGGGATGCGAGGGAGGACCGGCGGGTTTTCAGGATTATCTGGGCGAGCAGCTCAACGAGAAAACAGGGCTGTGGCGGGAGCTATACGGTAGAAAGGCTGATATAACCTTCGGCATTGATATTTGGGCGCCTAGAAGCGGCGGAGAGAACGCCTGCGCGGCCCTGTTCTCTCATGTGGCGCAGGCCCTTATTCTAGATGGCCCCCAAGGGCTACGGATACGGGAGGTCTCTTGTGGGGAAACCACATGGAATCAGGAGGAGGGTATTTTCCACTGTCCAGCCAAGGCGGTGGGAATCATTTTCCTACAAGCAGCTGCCGATGAAAGCGGCTTGTTTACCGACTTTACTGTGAAAGGAACAAGACAATGAGCGTGATGGTAACGACCCATGAGCGGCCAGGGGTATATTCGGTTTACGACTCTTCCGGCTTGGTACGGGGCAGCGGTGTGAAGTCTGTGGCCTTGATAGCAAAGGGAGGCAAGGGCAACGGTGGGACGGCCTATCCCTGGTACACCTATGCACAGGCGGCTGAGAGTCTGGGGGAAGGAACGGAAATGGCCGAGTTGGTCAGGCTGCTTCTTCTCAATGGGGCGGCGGCGGTATACGGCGTGCCCGTGACTGAGGATGATCAATACAATACGGCGATTGCCACAGCCTGTGCTTTGGAGGGGGTGTCCCTTGTAGTATGCGACAGTACGGAGCTGACGGTACAGCAGAAACTTAAAACGGAGGTGGAGAGCGCCAGTCAGGCGCGGCTTGAGCGCATTGCTGTGATCCCGGGAGGCGCCAGTGAGACAGTTACGCAGCTGTGTCAACGGGCGGGGAACCTGAACAGCGAGCGGGTGGTACTGGTTGGGCCTGCGGCGATTGGGACAAGCGGTACAAATTTGGGCTGCGCCCGGTGCGCTGCGGCTGTGGCCGGAGCTATCGCTGGGGAAGGTGACCCGGCCGTTCCACTCGGAGGTGCGAAGTTGAAAGGCTTGAGTGGACTGACTACCCGTTTTTCAGACCTTGAAATTGATGCCCTGGTACGGGGGGGAGTTACTCCCCTGGA
>JAZQMD010000058.1:0-8414 GCA_045543215.1 Oscillospiraceae bacterium | reverse complement strand
CGCGTTCAGGCACAGGATTTTGGTGCAGAGTTCCTACTGGCAGAGGTGGAGAATCTTTCACTAGAGGGGGATGTGAAAACCGTCTGTACCAGTCGTGGAAATTACTACTGCTTTGGTGTGTTGATGGCGACTGGAGCGCATCCAAGAACTGTGGGCTTCCAGGGTGAGGAGGAGCACAAGGGCCGGGGCGTAGCATACTGTGCTACCTGCGACGGAGAGTTCTTCACCGGTAAGGATGTCTTTGTGGTCGGTGGTGGCTTTGCTGCTGCGGAGGAGAGCGTATTTCTTACCAAGTTTGCCCGCCATGTCACGATCCTAATTCGAGAAGAAGACTTTACCTGTGCAAAGTCTGTGGCAGATCATGCAAGAAATCATGAAAAGATTACCGTGCTGACCGATACCATTGTGGAGGAGGTGGCTGGCGAAGGTGGTTTGAGTTATATCCGTTACAAAAATATTAAGACAGGAGAGGTCACCGAATTTAAAGCGGATGATGGTGAGATTTTCGGTGTATTCGTATTTGCAGGTTATGTCCCTGCTACCTCCCTGGTCAAAGATATTGCGGATTTGGATGAGCAAGGCTATATTCTCACCGACCATAGCCAAAAAACCAGCGTAGAAGGTTTGTATGCTGCCGGTGATATGTGTGTTAAACCCTTGCGACAGGTGGTCACCGCTGTAGGTGAAGGGGCTTTGGCGGCAACTGAATTGGAAAAGTACGCAGCGGCCATGCAGAGGAAAACTGACCTTCATCCTGTGGCACCTGTTGCATCATCTGTTCATCATGGGCAATCGGTAACCGACTCCAAGGAGGAGAACTCCAACGATTCAGGCGAGTTGTTTACTTCCGATATGAAGGCTCAGTTGGATGCGGTTTTTGCCAAGATGGCGCAATCCCTTGTTCTGAAACTGTATTTGGATGAGCGCCCGGTTTCTGCAGAGCTAGAGGGATATATGACATCTCTGGCCGCATTAACAGAAAAACTGTCTGTAGAGATCGTTGACCGGAAAGCATCTTCTGAGCAGGCGCCCTGTGTCCGAATCTGTCTGGCAGACGGAGTTGAGACGGGGCTTGCTTTTCACGGTGTACCGGGAGGACATGAGTTTACCTCTTTTGTGCTTGGTTTGTACAATGCCGCAGGCCCTGGCCAAGAAGTAGACAGAGATGTAGAGGATGAAATTCGTGCCATCCAAAGTCCTGTAGATTTTAAGGTTCTGGTTTCCCTGTCTTGTACCATGTGTCCGGATCTGGTGACAGCTGCCCAGCGAATTGCCGCAGTCAATCCAAAGGTGTCAGCAGAAGTTTATGACTTGAATCATTTTCAGACACTGAAGGATCGGCATCAAGTTATGAGTGTTCCTTGTCTGGTTATTAATAATGAAAAAGTATCCTTTGGCAAAAAAAATATTCGACAGCTGCTGGATATGTTGGCAGAAGTAGAATAAGTTTAATGGAATTGTGTAAAGCAAGAAAGACAGATTGGTTGATCCCGAAGGACTGACCAATCTGTCTTTATCTATTATAGATTCATTTATTTGCGGGAGGTAAAATTTTTATCAATATCCCTTTCAGTTTTAAAAATATGGATGGTTCCATTATGGTTCAAATGCTGTAAGAGGGACAATCCAATAGGAAATCCAAACAGACCAACTCCTCCAAAAAGTTGTACACCTACGAACATACTGGCCAGTGTTATAACAGGATGAAGGCCAAGTTGTTGGCCTACAATTTTGGGCTCCAAAACATTGCGGATTACAGTAATTACTAAATAAACAAGCAGCAGGCTGAATGCAAGCGAATAATCACCTAAAAGTACAGATGCAATCGCCCATGGAATCATAATTCCTCCCGTTCCGACTATGGGTAAAATGTCGAACAGAGCAATTAACGCAGCTATGAGAATAGCATGGTCTATCCCAATTATGGAAAGACCAATAGATAACTCTATAAAAGTGATTATCATAATCAGTAGGTAGGAACGCAGACACACAAACAAGGTTTCAACTATATATTCCCGAATCTGTTGAAAGATAAATTTTGTTTTTCCGTTAAGCTGGGCCGTAAAAAAATGAACAAGTTTATCATAATCTGCCGCAATAAAGAAGGTGGAGATGACCATCATGAGCAGTTTAATAAATAGTCCGGGCAATGAGGCAGCAGCGTCTGATACAATCCCCATTGCAGTAATAGAAAAACTAGAAACCATCTCTCCTACTGACTTTATGAACTGTGCTTCCCACTCATTGACGAGAGTAAACAGGGACATGTCCATTTGAAGGGCCATGCGCTCTATGCTACCAAAAAGCTCTACAAGCCTTGGCTGTATGTAGCCAATATAAATATCTGAAAGGCCCCTAATTAATGACTGTGTACTGGACGCTATCCTAATTCCCAGCATAGAAATCAGTAAACAAAATATTCCGTAAAAAACCGCCACCATCAAAATTGCGATCAGCTTCCGATTTAAATTTAATATTTTGCTTAAAAAACAGATTGGACGGTTTAGAATATATGCGGCAAAAAAGGCGATAAAAAAGGGCGCTAGAAGCTGTATTCCATATCGAAAAAAAATATAGAATATTGTTCCCACTATCAGAAAATACAGGAAATTGATGATAAAGATGCGCTTTTTTTCTGTTTTCATATGAATTCCTATCCTTTCCTTTACTATACAGATTTCCTTTACTATACAGAAAAGGCACAGACCATTTAAAATTGGTTTGCATAGAAAGACGAAAGGTTATGCCTGATGATTGGAGATATCAATATATTTATGCATGGGCCTTACGTTTATTTGTATAATCGTCTACATAGGTTAAGCTTGTTATTATGGCTTACCTGCTCGGAAAAGAAGCTTGACAAGTGAGAGTTAAATTAAGTGCAAATAACTTGGAAGAAAAAAGTTGTAAATTATCTACTATTACTTAAATTATTTACAGTTTACCATATTCAAAGAATTTTTGTCAATCTTTGTCAAACAATTGAAATTGGAGTGAAAAGTGGTCATTCAGAATGCGTGATAAAATATTATCCAGTTTATTGTGCGGTTTATGCATAAGGGGATATGTTCTTGTTTTTTATAGCTGAGTATGGTAAAATATATCATTCAAAAGTTTTATTGGAGGGAGACTCTTGCCAGATTGGAGCGATTTTTTTAAATATTTTGACTGGGTTGGCCTGCTGACCTTCCTTTTTACTGTGGGGGCTGCGCTTTTGTGTATCACCCTGCATGAGTTGGCCCATGGCTTTGCCGCCAGCGCCCTGGGGGATCCAACTGCAAGAAATGCCGGGCGGCTTACCTTTAATCCCATTAAGCATTTGGATGTTTTTGGCCTGTTAATGATGGTAAGCGTCCATGTAGGTTGGGCCAAGCCAGTGCCCATTAATATTCAGATGTTTAGAAACCCAAAGCGGGATCTGGCAATTACCGCCTTGGCGGGGCCTTTGGCCAATTTTGCTATTACTTTTTTTGCCTTACTTGCCGGGCATGCTCTTTATGCATTGGGGCCGGATAATATAATTAAGGCCTATGGGCTGCTGGCTCTTATGTATATAGCAGTTCTTAGTCTCGGCTTGGGTCTATTCAATTTAATTCCAATATCTCCTTTAGACGGATCGAAAATTTTGATCTCCTTTCTGCCAGATAAGGTTTACCGTGCAGTTTTGAGCCATGAGCGGTATATTGCTATTGCTATGCTGGCGCTGGCCTGGATAGGAGTATTTGAAGGGCCTCTTGGTTTTCTTATGGGCCACACCATGAAATGGATGTGCGTCATCAGTGGGTTTCCCTATGAGTTACTTGCAGGTTTCTTTTTCTGACAGTCAGATGGCATGGAAAAGGAGTGATACATTTGGAAGCCCCCATTTACCATTTGGATAAGGTGGTGAAGTCCAGAGATGAGGATTTGAGAGATTTTGACGGGCCATTGGATCTAATTCTCCATCTGTTGAGCAAAAACAAGGTTGAGATTAAGGACATTCAAATAGCCTCCCTTCTGGATCAATACTTGGTCTGGATGGCCCGACGGGAGGAGCTAAATCTGGAAGTGGCCAGCGAATTCGTTACCATGGCGGCTCATCTGGTCTACATCAAGAGCCGCATGCTCCTCTCCATCCAGGATGAAGAGGTTTTAAGCGAGATGGAGATTCTGATTGCCTCTTTGGAGGAGCGCAAGCGTAATGAAAGCTATATTAAGATCAAGAGCATGAACGAGTTTTTTAGTGGCCGATACTTGATAGGCTGTGATTACATCCCTAAGGTACCAGAGCATATGTCTGAGGATCGAACTTATCGCTATTCTCATGAAAAAAAAGATCTTTTTCGGGCCATAACGACTGTATTGGAACGGGTAGATAATCAACTTCCGCCCCCCATGACGGCTTTTGAAGGGATCGTAGGAAGGGAGCCCTATCCTGTGTCTGACAAAGCAAAGTCTATTGTGAACCGACTGATCCAGTTTGGTGTCGCCAGATTGCGGACCTTGCTTCAAGGAAGCCGGAGTCGCTCTGAGGTGGTAGCTACCTTTCTGGCTATTTTAGAACTTTGCAAGGCTAACCTGGTTTGCCTGGCAGGTACTGCCGAGGATTGCATGGTTACTTGTAAAAATATGGGTCGGGAAGAGCCGCTTGAGGTCACTGTGGACACGTATTAAAGGAGGTTCCTTCGTGGAGCTGAAAGAACTGGAATCCGTAATCGAGGGTATTCTTTTTGCTGCTGGAGATCCGGTGGGGGTAGATCGTATCTGTCTGACTCTGGAGCAGGATCGAGAGACGGTGGAGGCAGTATGTCAGCGCCTTGCAGATCAATATTGCTACGAGCGAAGAGGGATTCGTTTGGTTCGGATGGATCATTGCTGGCAGATGTGTTCCTCGCCCGAGCATGCCAGTCTGATTCGTAAGACCTTTGAGGGACGTAAGCCGACCAAACTATCTCAGCCAGCCTTAGAGGTATTGACTATCATTGCTTATTTCCAGCCGGTCACCCGTGCTTATGTGGATCAGATACGAGGGGTTGATAGTTCCTATACCATGGGCCTGCTTCAGGAACGGGAGCTAATTGAGGAGTGCGGTCGCCTGGCGGTACCCGGTCGACCTATTCAATACCGTACTACCAGAACCTTTTTACGAGTTTTTGGCCTATCCAGCTTGTCTGAATTGCCTGAATTACCAAGCATCTCCCCGGAGGATGGGCAAATTACTATAGAGATGCAGTCGGCCATCGAGCGGCTACGGCGGGAGCAGGAAGAGGAGGCGGTATTTCACGGGCTTGAAGGGACTACGGAGAGAGGGTTATGACCGTTTTGTGGGTGGTTTTGGGGATTGTACTTTTTATTTTTCTGTTTGGTCAGGTACGTGTAGGGGCAGAAGTAGAGTATTCCCAAGACGGAATTACGGTTCAGATAAGGTTGGGATCGTTGAGGATCACCGTCTATCCTGTTGAAAGAAAAAAAACTGAGGAGCCAAGCAATAGAAAAGATAAGCCATCTTCCTCAAAAGGGAAGGAGAAGAAAGAGGAGAAAGAGAAGAATGAAAAAATTGGCGGAACACTGGTGCTTTTTAAAAAGTTACTTCCTTTGGTGGCCCAGGCAGCGGGGGAGATAAAGTGCAAGCTACGTATTGATCTGCTTGTGATTCATCTGACTTGGGCGGCGAAGGATCCGGCCTCTGCCGCTATGGGATTTGGAAGGGCAAATACGGCATTGGGAATACTCTATCCGCTATTGGACCAAAATTTTAATATTAAAGAGAAGGATGTAGGCATACAGGTTTCTTTTGACCAAGAACAGCCCCTGATTTACCTGAAGGCGGTTCTCACCTTAACGATTGGACGAGTGTCTTCCTTCGGGGTACGTTATGGGATAAAATTTCTGTCCGTTTGGTTAAGGGAAAGAAGCTTTAATCGTGAAACAAGAAAGAGGCGATAACACATGAGTGAGCAAAACCATCCCATTAATGAATTGATGAGTACCACAATGGAGCAAATTCGGGCTATGGCGGATTCCAACGCCATTGTAGGCCAACCCATTCATACAGAGGACGGGGTAACTTTGATCCCGGTATCCAAAATGTCGCTAGGGTTTGCCTCGGGAGGAACTGATTTTACCGGGAAAAATCAAAAACCAGATGCAAAAAATAATTTTGGTGGCGGTGCGGGGGCCGGAGTAAATATTTCGCCTGTGGCCTTTATTGTAGTGAAGGGAGGCAATGTACGCCTTCTGCCCGTGATGCCGCCTCCACCCAGTACCGTGGATCGGGTAGTGGAGCTTGTGCCTGAAATGTTTGACAAAGTAACGGAATTTATAGATAAAAAGGATTCCGAGGTGGATAAAGAGGCCTTTTAAGGTGCATACTGGCAGTATCAATTTCCTGAACAGGAGTGATACTGCTTGCGCAAAGTCCTTTTAACAATTATGAGTGCATTGATCCTTTGTTCAAACCTCAACGCAAAAGCAGCGGAAGTGGAGACATCGGCCGTTTCTGCTGTTCTCTTAGATGCCGATAGTGGTCGGGTTCTTTACGAAAAAAATGCTCATGAACTGCGTCTTATTGCCAGCATTACCAAGCTAATGACCGCCCTGGTGGCAGTAGAATCCAATCCGGATATATCTAAGGTTGTTACAGTTCAGGCCGAGTGGCTTGAAGGGGCGGAGGGATCCTCCATTTACCTAAGGCCGGGAGATGAGCTAACACTGGAAGAACTGCTATATGGTATGCTGCTGGAATCTGGTAACGATGCTGCTCAGGTGGTAGCCTGCTACTGTGCCGGGGATTTGGAGACATTTGCCCAGTGGATGAACCTACGGGCGACTGATCTGGGGATGGTCAACAGTCGATTTAAAAATCCAAGCGGCCTCAACGCCGATGGACACTACTCTACCGCATATGATATGGCCCTGTGCGCCATAGCCTGTATGGATCATGAAACCATTGCAAAGATAGTTTCTACCAGGTCAATCACCTTTGGGACCCGTACCTTTACCAATCATAACAAGCTATTGCGTATGTATGATGGATGTGTGGGGATGAAGACGGGGTATACCAAGCGAGCGGGACGCACCTTGGTTACCTGTGCAGAGCGAGACGGACAGCGTCTGGTGGCCGTGACCCTTACTGCGCCAGATGACTGGAATGACCATACGGCTATGTATGACTATGGTTTTTCGGTTTATCCCGAGCAGGAGCTGTGCCTGGAGGGAGAGCAGGTGCGTACCATTCCTGTTACAGGAAGTCTGATCCGGTTTGTTGGTGTAGCGCCGATCACTGCAATGCATTATCCGTTGAGGGAGGGGGAGCTGGTTGAGCGCGTCATCCAGCTTCCTGATCAGGTAGCCGCTCCGGTAAGTGCTGGAGGGATTGCCGGACGGATGGACTTTTATTTGGATGGAAATCAGATCGGGAGCACTTATTTGGTCTATACGCAGTCGGCAGACTACCACCTATTTTCCCAAAAATCTCTTCCCGAGCGGATCTTAGAGCTTTTGCAGGGGGAAGTTCCGGCATTTCGATCTATAGGAATCATTTAAGGGGGGGCTATGAAAGAACGGCTGCAAAAAATACTATCCTCCTGCGGTGTATGCTCCCGTAGGGCCGCAGAGGAGTATATTCGGCAGGGAAGGGTGACGGTCAATGGAATGGCTGCCATCTTAGGGGATAGGGCAGATTTGGAAATGGATCATATTGCCTTGGACGGCGCTCCTGTGACGGGGGGAGAGAGCCGTACATATCTCATGCTTAACAAGCCAAGAGGGTATGTAACAACTTTGTCCGATGAGCGGGGACGAAAAACAGTGGCGCAGCTGATAGATTGCTGTGGTACAAGGGTTTGGCCGGTGGGCCGACTGGATATTGACTCTGAGGGGCTTCTTTTATTCACCAATGATGGAGAATTGACAAATAAACTTCTTCATCCCAGTTATCAGGTGGAGAAGGAATACCTGACTTGGGTGGACAGGGAGCCGACATTTGAGACTCTGCGTAAGCTATCAAGGCCTATGAGCCTGGACAATCAAATACTGCGACCGGCTAAGGTGGCACGCCGGGGAAAAAGATGCTTATCTATTATGATTCATGAGGGAAAAAATCGGCAGGTGCGCCGTATGTGCGCGGCAGTAGGGCTACGGGTAACCAGGCTTAAGCGTATCCGGGAAGGCCCTTTAAATTTGGGAGAGCTTCCTGTGGGACAATGGAGAGTTCTTAGTAGGGAAGAAATTTCCCTGTTAGGGGGAGAATGATTTGCAAGCCAAGAATATAAAACGTGCGAAATATACTTGCAATTTCTTGGTAAAATGAGTAAGATATCACTCGTGAATGTTACGCCTAAATAGAAATTAAACGGGAGTGTTCCGATGATAGGCCGTGATATCTTGGCTTTGATCCAACATAAGATGCATACCTTTTCCAAGGGACAAAAGTC
>JAZQMD010000057.1:0-3831 GCA_045543215.1 Oscillospiraceae bacterium | reverse complement strand
GGTCAAGATGCAATATAAACGATTGGCAAAAATTATGCACCCGGACGCAGGAGGTAGTAAGGCGGCATTTGTTTCTCTAACAGAGAACTATAATAGATGTCTACAGGCAATGGAAGAGCATCAGGGGAACTAATCCTTGGGTTTTGGTGATAGAGTTTGAGTGTATTAGCAAGGAGGATTCGTTGAAACAATAAGACGAAAGCGGCACTAGTCTGGATTTTAGAGGGGGTTATTGAATGAGTCATAATGCGTTCCCTAACAGGTTACAAAAACTAAGGGAGCGCCGACAGATAAGCCAAAAGACATTGGGCGAGCTATGCGGCCTGAGTAAAAACATGATTGCCCGTTATGAGAGAGGACAGAGGGAGCCATCGGTTGAAACTCTGGTAGCAATTGCGGATTTCTTCGATGTTTCGGTAGACGATCTATTGGGGAGAAAAAATTTTTTCTAGGCGTTCCCCCTCAGAGGGGGAATCCCAATCAAAAACTGTGCGAAAATTACCGTGTAGGAGGTTTATCCTGCACGGTAATTTTGCCGTTAGGCAGTTAATAGGAGGGCTATGTAATGAATTGGAAGCTTGAAGCCATAGATAAACTAAAGGGCTACGAGGCCCACAGAAAAGCCTTGGAGAATATTCCACGGGAAATTAAGCGGCTACAAAATGCATTTATGAGCATCCGCAGTGCCACCACCGATGGAACCCCGGTATCTGGGGGCGGGAGCACAAGAGAGGATGCTATGCTGTCTAATATTGCCCACCGGGAGGAACTGGAGAGGGCCTTAAAACAGGATGAAGCCTGGGTGAGGATGGTGGACGAGGGGCTGAATGTATTGAGCGCTGAGGAGCGCTTGGTACTGGAGCGGTTTTACATATACAGAGCCAAAGGAAATGTGGAGCGGCTTTGTGAGGAGCTTAGTCTAGAAAAGACAGCCGTTTATGACCGCCGGGACAAAGCATTACGACACTTTACCATTGCCCTTTATGGCATTTGCGAGAGCTAGAGAAAAAAGTGCGGAAAAAAACCGGAAGATTTTTTGAAATCGATGTGCTATTATGATAGAAACGAGAAAAGCACACAAGCCTCGCCGGGCATGGATCTGGCGGGGCTTTTTCATTGGAGGGGGTACTCTGTGCCAGATATATGCTGGAAGGCGGTTTGTTGGCTTTGAGATGGACAGGGATTATTTTGTCGCAGCCAGGGAGCGTATCGAGCAATGTATCCTGGAGATGGGGAAATATGTTTAAAGAAAAAATGTTGTGAAAAATTTTGATGAAAGGGGGATATCGTTTGTGTTAAATCCTAAACAGAAAAGGTGTATTGAATTGATGCTTGAAGGGGACATGACGCAAAAAGTGATTGCTGAGACAATCAAAGTATCAGAAAACACCATTTCCAACTGGAAAAAAGATGAAGAGTTTATGTTTGAATACAATACTGCCCTGAAATCCAGCATTAAGACAGCTGCCGCCAAAGCCTTTCAAACGGAATTAAAATTGCTGTCCGCAAGAAGTGAAATGGTTCGATACATGGTCGCAAAGGATATTTTAGATCGGGCTGGGTTTAAGCCTGATGATAAAATTAGCGTGGAGGGCGCTGTACCCGTTGTGATCACAGGGGATGATCAGCTTGAAGATTAGTCCCAAGTCCAAACTGATCCGGCTTCCTGAAGTGGTGGGAAGGGGTTACGCCACCTTTTGGAACTTCAAAGGACGTTACCGGGTGTGCAAGGGCAGCCGAGCGAGCAAGAAATCCAAAACCACAGCCCTAAACATCATCAAGCGGATGATGCAATACCCACAGGCCAATACCCTTGTGATCCGCAAGGTGTTCCGCACTCTAAAGGATAGTTGTTTTACGGAATTGAAGTGGGCCATCAATCGGCTTGGGGTGCAGGAGCATTGGGATGTGAAAGAATCTCCCCTTGAAATGACCTATAAGCCCACTGGACAGAAGATTTACTTCCGGGGTCTTGATGATCCACTGAAGGTTACATCTATCACGGTCGAAATCGGCTATCTGTGTTGGGCCTGGATCGAAGAAGCCTATGAGATCATGAATGAAGCTGATTTTGATATGCTCGATGAATCTATCCGTGGTGCGATCCCCTCGGAAACCGGCCTGTTCAAGCAGATCACCCTGACCTTTAACCCATGGAACGAAAGACACTGGATTAGAAAACGGTTCTTTGGTGAGATCACTGGGCATGACAGCCAAAACAATCCCATATACAAGTTTCACGATAGCTGGACTTCCTCGGATGGACAGATATACGCCACAACCACCAATTATCTGTGTAATGAATGGCTGGATGGAGCCGATCTGAAGGTGTTTGAAGCCATGAAGCAGAATAACCCACGCCGCTATAAAGTTGCTGGCCTTGGTGGGTGGGGTGTGGTTGACGGTCTGGTCTATGAAAATTGGAGGGAAGAAGCCTTTGATACAAAACAGATCAGCGCCAAGGCTGGTGTACGGTCTGCCTTTGGACTGGACTTTGGGTATACCAATGACCCCACTGCTTTGTTCTGTGGGCTTGTTAGCAAAGAGGAGAGGATCATTTGGGTATTTGATGAGCTATATGAAAAGGCCCTGACAAACCGGGCAATCTCGGAAAAAGTTACCGCTATGGGGTATGCCAAGGAGCGGATCAAGGCCGATTCTGCCGAGCCAAAGAGCATTGACGAACTGCGGGAGACTGGCCTTCATTATGTCAGAGCGGCCCGTAAGGGAAAGGATTCGGTGAACAATGGCATTCAGTTTATTCAGGGATACACCATTATCGTTCATCCCCGGTGCGTGAACTTCCTGACCGAGATTAGCAACTATACATGGGATGAGGATAAATTT
This sequence comes from Oscillospiraceae bacterium, assembly GCA_045543215.1. Taxonomy (GTDB): domain Bacteria; phylum Bacillota; class Clostridia; order Oscillospirales; family Oscillospiraceae; genus DXYV01. Next base: position 984 of record JAZQMD010000057.1, on the reverse strand, counting down.
GGGGCCAAGATCAATAAGCCCATTGATAATTTTAACCATCTCATGGACGCCATGCGGTATGCACTGGAGGATATATTGGTGGGGCCAACCTTTTCTTTTGACTGACTGGCTATTTGGGGTTTCTTCGCACCAAACGTTCTTTTTATTTTGCAATGGAAGGGAACTACCCATGTTTGAACATCAGCATATTTTAAATAAGATCGAACGGTGGGCAGAACGCTTACCGTATAACAGCCTGAAGATTGAAGTGGAACTCCCAAATCAAACCTTGGTGTTGGAAAAGAGCAAACAGCGTCCAATTGGATTCCAAGCCTCCCCATTTCAGAAAGAGGGTGATTGAAAGATGCTTTTTATAAATACGGAAACAGCCCGTATCAACGGCCTGATTGAAGAAGGAGCTGGACGTGGACTGACGGAACGGGAGTTCTTTGCCCGTGAGATCGTTGCGTGGAAGGCTTCTTCGGAACGCATGGAGCAGATAATGGGGGAAGCATACTACAACGGCAAGCATGATATTCTTGAGCGTAAACGTACTTCCATTGGCCCTGATGGTAAGCTGTTCCCCGTTGATAATCTACCGAACAACAAAGTAATGGATAACCAGTATGCCAAGATGGTGGATCAGAAAACCAATTACTTATTGGGCAGACCCTTCACGATGAACAGTGAAAATAAACCCTATGTTGAGCTTCTAAAAAAGCGGTTTAACAAGGACTTTCAGCGGCTTTTGAAGTATGTGGGCGAGGATGCCCTAAACGGCGGGAAGGGCTGGCTGTTTGTACACTACAATGACAAGGGCGAGTTGTGCTTTAGACGCTTCCCGGCCTTTCAGATCTTACCCTTTTGGTCAGATGATGATCATACGGTGTTGGATGCCGCCGCCCGTCTGTACCTTCAGGAGGTATGGGATGGCCTGACAAAGAAGATCGTGGAACGGGTGGAACTCTACAAGCCTGACGGGATCTACCGTTATGTGCTGGATGG
>JAZQMD010000056.1:0-6884 GCA_045543215.1 Oscillospiraceae bacterium | reverse complement strand
AGCTACACCGGTTTGCGCTAACTCAGAAATTTTATCAAAAAAATCTTCCATTGCCATTGTGATAAACCTCCTCAATATAATAAGCGATTCTATAGTCTATCTCTATCATAAACTTTTTTGCCATTTGCTACAAGGGGATTTAGCCCAATTTAATCATTCATTCATAGTTTTTTATCCTCTTTTTCGAAAGGCAAAAAAACGCTGCCCCAAGTAATTAAAACTGGTATATAAACACATGCCCAACAGCTTGGATGCCCGCTCGGTCCATACCACCGGAATCATGTAGGACTGCCCCTGAATTGGAATAAGGCACCGTGCCAATCCATAGCCGGCTATATAACATACCGCTACATTTACAGTAAACTTTATCGCCGCCTTCCATACTATCTCCTCCGAGCGAAAGGTAAAAAAGTGGTTGAGAAAGAAACTTATTACTGCCCCTACTATATAGGCTACCGCAGTTGATAACCAATAACCAAGCCTCTCCAAAAGGAACATCAGGGTGGCAGACAACAATGTGTTACCCATCCCCACCACAAGAAACCTGATCAAGCTGGAGTCAAACAGCTTGTTTATCACACGTCTCTAACACCTCCCGGATCAGATAACGGGGCCTGTTTTTGACCTCCAGATAAATCTTCCCGACATACTCCCCTATCACTCCAAGAGCCAGCAGAATTAGCCCTCCAATGGCCCAAACGGAGCACACGATACTGGCCCAGCCCAAAATGGTAGCCCCCATCATCCAACGGATGATGGAATAGAGCAACATAATGATGGACACCAAAAAAATGAAAAAACCCAAGCCGGTAACCATACGCAAAGGCTTCACCGACAAGGAGGTCACCCCTTCCAGTGCAAAGGAAAGCATTTTTTTCAAGGGGTATTTACTCTGCCCTGCAAACCGCTCACCCCGCTCATACTCCACCACAGCAGCGGGATAACCAACCATCGGAACTATCCCCCTGAGAAATAGGTTTACTTCCCTGAACTGGGCCAGTCCCTCCAAAGCCCGGCGGGACAGGAGACGGTAGTCGGCATGGTTAAACACTGTCTCTGCCCCCATAGCATCCATGGCTTTATAAAAGCCCTCCGCAGTAGTACGTTTGAACCAGGTGTCCTTTTTTCGGGAAGATCGCACCCCATAAACCACATCTGCCCCCGCATAAAATTTATCTACCATCTCGTCCACCACATCAATATCATCCTGAAGATCCGCATCCATGGAGATGGCCATGTCACAGCGGGTCTTGGCGAGCATAAGTCCGGCAAGCAGAGCATTTTGATGTCCCCGGTTTCGGGTCAAATCCACCCCTGAAAATCGGGAATCCTGGGCATGCAACCCTCGAATTATTTCCCAGGTACGATCCTTGGAACCATCGTTAACCAGTAAAATCTTGCTTTGAAAAGAAACCTTCCCTGCCGAAACCAGATCCGCCAGCTTATATCCCAAACGGCGGGCAGTTTCGGGGAGAACCTCTTCCTCATTATAACAGGGAATGACGATATAAAGCGTATCATTCATGCGTATTTTCTTCTCCAAACAGGGTATATTTCCAACACTCCAAAAATCTTCACCATGAAAGGAAAGGTTGGATTTCGTATGCCACTGTCAATTTGATTCATATCAAGAATTTTCGCCAATTTATTTTGGCCCAAACCTTAAGACTCTGCAATAGTCCATCTGCTTCACCTCTTGTTTTAGCCTTGTTTTATTATATCGCACTGTGTAATTAAGTGTAAATTATAGTATTTTACAATAATTTATTTCATATATAGTACATATTGCTATCAAAATTAAACTTGCACACAAATAAGTTTTAGTAAACAAGTCCTTTTCCTCTTACAAATAAAAAGAGGCCGGTCTTTCCGTCGGCCTCTTACAGTTCCTGCATCAGTTTTTCCTTAAGATGTGCCACCGCCTTACGCTCGATACGAGACACCTGTACCTGGCTTACCCCCAAAATACGGGCACAACGGTCTTGGGTGAGGTTTTTATAAAACCGCAAACCTATAACCTGCCGCTCTCTCTGAGGGAGTGTATCAATAGCCTCACGCAAAGCCACCCTCTCTACCAGAATATCTTCCATTCCCTCCGTCCCTAGCACATCCTCCAAAGAGAATCCATCTTCTCCACTCTCCCCCTGAAGAGATGTGACCGCCAGGGCGGCTGTCTCAACGGTGGCAATTTCCTCCGGTTCCATACCAGTCTCCAGAGCCAGCTCTCCCACGGTTGGATCCCGTCCCAAACTGTGGCTGAGTTTATCCCTGGCCAAACGGATACTCAGAGCCTTCTCCTTAACACCACGACTTACCTTTACTGCCCCATCATCCCGCAAAAACCGCCGGATTTCTCCGGCGATCTTAGGTACTGCATAGGTAGAAAACTGAGTTCCGTAGGCTGGATCAAAGCCCCGTACAGCCTTGATAAATCCCAAACAGCCCAACTGGTACAGATCCTCCGCATCCACACCCCGCCCATAGTACCGACGCACAATGGACCAGATCAGCCCTACGTTCTCCTCCAAAAGCCTTTCACAAGCCTCGTTGTCACCAGCGGCGGCCGATTCCAGCAGTCCAGGACTGCGCAGACTGCTCATTTGGCCTTCCCTACCCGTTGGACAATCTTCTTACGCATGGTTACGGTGGTTCCCTTCCCCACTGTGGAGCGTACTTTCAGTCCATCCATAAAACTTTCCATAATTGTAAAACCCATGCCGGATCTCTCTTCATTTCCCGTTGTAAAGAGGGGCTCCCTGGCACGTCCAATATCGGGGATTCCAACCCCTTTATCCTTCACTATTACCTCCAGCTCTCCCCCCTCCAGTAACCGCAGACGCAAGGTGACAAGGCCCAGAGCATCTGGATAGGCATGTACAATGGCATTGGTCACCGCCTCACTTACAGCGGTTTTTACGTCGGCCAGCTCGTCCAGGGTAGGGTCTAGCTGAGCAGCATAGCAAGCTGCCGCCGCCCGGGCAAAGCCCTCATTTGCCGAGCGGGAGGCGAAAGTAATCGTGATCTGGTCGATACAGTTTCTCATTATGTACGTCCCCCTTACTGCAAGGAAATAATACGCCCCACACCGGCGGCATCCAACACTCGGCGGGGCTGTGTGGGGACATTACACACGGTCAAGCAGCCCTCCAGCTCATCCATCCGCCGACGGGCCCGCAGCAGCACCGCAATGCCAGAGCTGTCCATAAAGGTTACCCCTGATAGATCCAGGTCCAGGCGGTTTGGCAGGGCCGCATCGATCTCCCGATCCAGGGCAGTCATAATCTCCCGGGCTCCATGGTGGTCAATCTCACCGGAGACCAGGGCCTTCATAGCCCGGTCCTGTGTGGTTACCGTTACCGGCATAGCTTGTCCTCCTTTTCCAGATGCTGGTATAGGGCAATTATAGTCCATTCCAGAGCCAGATTTTGTCGAACGGGCTGAATTTTCAGAAAAAAATTGTATTTGGCGACAAGAGAATTTTTATAATCAACTTATCTGTACGTATTAACAGTTAAATAGTATCCTCACACATCCACCAGCTGGGGGCTGAACTGGAAAATACCATGGCTATATGCGACACCCAATCCTTAAATGCTATTTCTTGGCATATGGTCACCATATATAAAAAAACAGTTTCCAGCCAGGAATACCGGCTGGAAACTGTTTGTGCAGAAACTATTCCTCTCCATCATTCATTCGATATCCAATCCCCATCTCTGTAAAGATGTATTCCGGGGTGGCTGGATCCCGCTCAATCTTACGGCGGATATTAGCCATATTTACCCGCAAAGTCTGGTTGCTGTGAGGAAAACCGCCAAAATTATAGCATGGAGGCGTGAGCCTTACTTCCGCTATCCAGTCAGCTCATCCCAAAACACAGTATTGTGGTTGCACCCAGAATTCCAAGGTGACCCAAAGATCCCGCAATCGGGGCATCTTCATGGCCATTCCCCTTTCAATTATATCATATTTCCCTCTACCCAGGGCTTGTTTTTATGATAAGCTTTTTAAAACTTTTATAATACCTATGCTAAATCCGCAAAATGGCGATGGCTTTTTCCATAGGCCATGGGAAAGGCCCGCGTCTTTCGTCGCAGGCCTTTTTCTCCTATTTCCCTATAGCCAGCTTCATCCCATGGAAGCTAATTGTCCCTCCAGCTTCTTGATTAGAGCCCGCAACTTTTCAGCCCGATCCCGCTCGGCCTCCACCACATCCTGGGGGGCCTTGTTCAAGAACCCTGGATTAGACAACTTAGCATCTAGTCCCTTCAGCTCACCCTGCTTTTTACCCAAATCCTTAACCAGGCGGGCCTTCTCCTTCTCCATATCCACCAACTCAACCAAGGGCATATATACCCGGGCATCCTGAGTGATATCACATACCATACCCTTGACATCGGCAGGCTCAAATTGGCCAATCTCCAACCCAGACGCATAGCCCAGACGCATAAGAAAACCAGTGCCCCTACGGAAGAGGTCCACCTTTGGTGTAACAATGACCAGACTGGCTTTCTTGGATGGAGGGACATTCATTTCCGCTCTTCGCGTGCGGATGGCTCTAATCACCTCCATCACCGATTCCATTTCGGCCTCCTCCTCGTAGAAGGTCAGATTTTTATCAATGACCGGCCACTGAGAGAGTATGAGGAAATCCCCCTCGTGAGGCAGCGCCTGCCAAATTTCCTCGGTAATAAAGGGCATAAATGGATGGAGAAGCTTAAGGGTCTGTGTCAGGACATAGAGCAATACCTGCTGGGCTCCCCGTTGGGCCTCCTCATCCTCCCCCTGAAGGCGGGCCTTGGTCAGCTCAATATACCAGTCACAGTAATCGCCCCAGATAAAATCATATACCTTTTGGGCCGCTACCCCCAACTCATACCGCTCCATATTTTCAGTCATCTCGGCAATGAGCGTATTGAGCCGGGTCAAAATCCATTTGTCCTCCAGCTCCAGCTGGCTGGGCAACTCATTTCTTTCAATGCTCAGGTTCATCATTAAAAAGCGACTGGCATTCCAAATCTTATTGGCAAAATTGCGCATAGCCTCACACCGCTCGGTGTAAAAGCGCATATCATTACCGGGGGAGTTGCCGGTAACCAGATTAAAGCGCAGGGCATCCGCCCCATAGTACTCAGCCATCTCCAGTGGATCAATGCCGTTTCCTAAGGACTTGGACATCTTGCGCCCCTTGTCGTCCCGCACTAGACCATGGATGAACACGGTGTGAAACGGGGACTTGCCCGTGTGCGCACAGCCCGAGAAAATCATCCTGGCCACCCAGAAGAAAATGATGTCATAGCCAGTAACTAGAACATCGGTGGGATAAAAATATTGGAAATCTTCGCTATCATCCGGCCAGCCCAACGTGGAAAAAGGCCACAGAGCAGAGGAAAACCAGGTGTCCAGCACATCGGGATCACGCTCAATATTTTTACTATGGCAGTGCTCACATTCAGAAGGATCACGCTCAGAAACCGTCATCTTTCCGCAATCGGCGCAACACCACGCAGGGATCTGATGACCCCACCATAGCTGGCGGGAGATGCACCAGTCGTGGACATTCTCCATCCAGTTGGTGTAGACCTTGGCAAAGCGCTCGGGAACAAATCTGGTCTTGCCTTCCTTGACCACCTGCATCGCTTCCTGTGCCAGAGGCCCCATTTTCACAAACCACTGGGCAGAAATCAAGGGCTCCACATCACTGTGGCAGCGATAGCAGGTTCCGACATTATGCTGATGATCCTGGGTCTTTTCCAGCAGACCCAGTGCCTCCAAATCGGCTATGATAGCCTTGCGAGCCTCATAGCGATCCATCCCCTGGTACTTGCCCCCCAGCTGGTTAATCCTACCGTTGTCATCCAGCACACGGATTGTCTCCAAATTGTGGCGCATCCCTACCTCAAAGTCATTAGGATCATGAGCAGGGGTCATTTTCACACAACCGGTTCCAAATTCCAACTCTACATACTCGTCTGCCACAATGGGAATCTCCCGATCCATCAAAGGCAGAATGCAGGTTTTCCCCACCAAGTCCTTGTAGCGCGCATCATTGGGGTTAACCGCCACACCGGAATCACCCAGCAGGGTCTCCGGTCGGGTGGTAGCCACGGTGACATAGCGCCCCGTCTCCCCTTTAATGGGATATTTGATGTGCCACAGGTGGCCCGGCTTATCCTGATATTCCACCTCCGCATCTGACAGGGCAGTAACACAATGGGGACACCAATTAATGATACGGGAGCCTTTATAGACCAGGCCCCTTTTGTACATCTCCACAAAAACGTGGCGCACCGCCCTGGACAGGCCCTCATCCATGGTAAAGCGGGCTCGCCCCCAGTCACAGGAGGCCCCCAGCTTCTTTTGCTGCTCCACAATGCGGTCACCGTATTTTTCCTTCCAGTCCCACACACGCTCCAGGAACTTCTCCCGGCCCAAGTCATAGCGGGATAAGCCCTCCTTGGTGCGCAGCTCCTCTTCCACCTTGATCTGGGTGGCAATACCTGCGTGGTCTGTGCCAGGTACCCACAAAGCCGCATAACCCTGCATCCGCTTAAACCGGATGAGGATATCCTGAAGCGTACAATCCATGGCGTGGCCCATATGAAGCTGGCCAGTGACATTGGGAGGCGGCATAACGATGGTAAAAGGCTTTTTATCCGGATCCCGATGTCCCCGGAAACAGCCGTTTTGCTCCCAGCGCCGATAAAGGCGGCCCTCTACCTCCCTGGGATCATAGACCTTTGGTAATTCTTTGGACATAGCGTTCTCTCCTATTCCTTCGGATTCTCCTTCCGGCGAGGAAAAACGCACCGGACCGAAAACGGGTCGGGGCGGAAAGCATCCTATCCCGGGGTCCACCCCCAATCAAGCGGGGCGCGGCCGCC
>JAZQMD010000055.1:0-3619 GCA_045543215.1 Oscillospiraceae bacterium | reverse complement strand
TGATTACCAAAATTATGCCACAGTCTAATGTAGAAGTCAATATAAATATAAAAATAATTGTTTGATGCAGGGTGAAGGGGAGACGAAAAATACTTTATTTGTTACAAGTGTATACATCATATTAAATATATTGGATTAAATATATTGGAACTTTTTTCTTTTTTCTACGTCTGATGCAAATAGAGCAATACAATAAAAAGTATGTGTTACGTTTATCCGGCGATGTGGAGATGTCTAGTTAATTTGTCAAACGGATTTATTCTCGCCGCCTTGACACATGTTACAACTTATGAAGGAGATGCTGATATGAAAAAAAAGCTGCTTTCCATCGCTCTGGCCCTGACTATGCTTTGTTCCCTGATACTTCCCACAATTGCCACCCAGCCTGCTGATGAGCGGCTGGCCGGTGTTACCCTTCAAGTTAAAAAGACCCTGGATTTAAACACCGATGAATATGCTGAGTTTTACGGCAACCTGGATGAGAACCTGGTGGCGCCCACCTGGCATCTGGAGTGGAGCGGAGAGTCCGGGTCTCTGTCCATCTCGGCTACGGAGGACGGAAAAATTCTCAATTTTTACCGACGCGACCAATCGGTCTCTACCAGTGCGGACAACTCTATCCCCTCATTCCCATCCGGAGATCGGGAGAGCGCCCGAAAAGCCGCTCAGGCATTTTTGAACAAGGTGCTGATCGATGGGGAAACCGCTATTTTAAAGGACGAGGGGACCGACCATCTGGGGGCCACCCGTTATCGATTTAGTGGTGAAATCTTGCTCAATGGCCTGCCCGCTGGACTGTCCTTCACCATTGCTGTGCGGTGCGAAGACAACGATATTTTCTCCTTCTCCCGGGACGACTTGAATGGCAAGATCATGGGCAACATACCCTCCGCCAAGGCTCAGGTTGCCGAGGGACAAGCTCGTGCCGCCTTGCGGAAAACCCTCTCTCTGCGGCTTGAGTATGTCCTGTCCGGGGAAGATGAGGCCCGTGCTGTGCTGCGCTATCTTCCAGAGAAGGGTGACGACTTTTATGTGGATGCCGTCACTGGCAAATTGGTTAACCTGAGTGAGATATACCGCAACGTTACTGAAGGAAACCGGGGCATGTCCAGCAGTGGATTGTCCAACAAGTTCATTGCAGAAAGCGCCGCTGATGCTGCGCCCTCTGCTGCGCCTGCCCTCTCTGCCACCGAGCAAGCTGGAGTAGATAAGCTAATGGATGTACTGGATCGAGATCGGCTGGATGCTAAGGCCAGGGCCATTCCCCAGCTGGGGCTGGATGCCTACATTTTGGCTTCGGTCAACTACTCGGTAGCCCGGGAGAACGATGGTACCAATGAAAGTACTGTCACAGCTTCCCTGCGTTACGGCAGACAGGTTGGTGACTCAAGCTGGCGGCGCACCGTGAACCTGGATGCCAAGACAGGTCAACTGCAGTCTCTGCATTCTTCAGCTTGGCTACCCGAGGAGGGCCCGGTCCGGGAAGTGGACGCTGAAGCGGCTCAAAAAACGGCTGAGGATTTCCTCAATGCCATATGCCCTGACCAATTTGGTAAAACTGCCCTGTATAATAGTTCGGATGCTCTGGACAGAGACGGGACAGTCGCCCACTCCTTTACTTTTGCCCAGGAGGAAAACGGCTATTTTTACACCGGAAACTCTTTTAATATCGGAGTGGACTCCACCGATGGATCTATTAGCTCTTATGAGAAGCACTTTGACGATGGTGTAAGTTTTGATAGTCCTGAGAATATCCTTACAGCCGATCAGGCCATAGATGCCTGGCTGGATACCTACACTGTCCAAATGCAATACATTCAGGTGCCTAGCGCCATTGACTTTTCTAAGCCGGAATACCAGCCACTCATGGAATACGGCCTGTCCTATTTGTATGAGCTGGTCCTGGGCTATGCTTTAAAACGAGAGAATTCTCTTCTTGGCATCGATGCCAAGACAGGACAGCCGGTGGAGTTTGACTGGGGCACCAGTGACAATTTCATCACATACGGTGACCTGTCGGGCCATTGGGCCCAGGAGAAAATTGAAACATTGGCTCAGTACGGCGTGGGCTACATGGATGGTATTTTTAAGCCTGATGAGGCATTGACGCAGGCAAGTTTGCTTGCCTTACTGGTGAGTACCAAAGGTCACCTATACCGCCCTGAGGAGAAGGGGGCTGATGATGAATTGTACCAATTGGCTTACAACATGGAATTGCTGACCAAGGAGGAACGGAATCATGATGCCATTCTTACCCGTGCGCGTACCGTCCGCTTCATTCTAGATGCTGCCGGCTACGGCCCCATTGCCAGTTTGGAGGGTATTTTCCGCACTAGTTTTGCAGATGATACCGATATTCCAACCGAACTCTACGGCTATGCTGCGCTGGCTCAAGGATTAGGCGTTGTCTCAGGTGTGCCCGGAGGCCGCTTTCTGCCCAATAACAATGCTACCCGTGCTGAGGCTGCCGTTATGCTCTATAATCTGCTGGCCCGATAAAGCTGGAATATAACCTAAATATAAATGCCGCGACAAAGTCGCGGCATTTATATTTCTTTTTTCTTTTTAAAGTCTTTCACTTTTTTATAGTAGCCTTTTATCGTTGTTCTCTCATTGAGCATGCGGGTAATGGAATTAGTTGAACAGATACCCGATTCAATTGCCAAACCGATCTTACAACTGCGCTATGGCCTGATCAGTTCCAGGAGCCAGATGCCTTGGATGCAAATATCTGAAATACTCCACTATAAACAAGTCACCCTTTATAAATATCGCCGTCAAGGTTTGGATATACTGAATGAAATTCTACAAAGCAATAGAAGCATACAACCCGCCCTTGTGTGAATCACTTGGGCGGGTTGTATTTTGTCAATGCTTATGTTATGCTGTGCGTATATTGGAAAGGTGGTGAACGGCTGGGGAGTGGGCTTTGCATCAATGCCAGCTTGTCACCGATTGGACAACCGGCACGGGTAACAGCTCCAACTTCGGTAAAAATCAGGAACCACCAATTCTGTGATTGCGAAAATGAGCCGGTTCAGGAAGGGCAGGAAAATAATCTGCCCATCATGTCGGGAACCGATGGCAGAAACCAATGTGGTTGCAAAATTCTATGGGATTGAAAGTTAACTTTAAGGAAAAACCTGTTATCTAACTGTTATTAAAGCCTATAAAATCCCTACTGCTGCCACGTATTACCAAACGCTGAACTTCCTGAACTGTCAATGATTGGCGGCGTTGAGTGACACTTAAAGTTTAGTGTAAAAACTGAACAATTTATGATATAATGAAATAGTTATAACCTTTGGAAGATAAAAAATTATATGCCCACGCTATAACTAAAGGGAGAGCAGTTATGAAAAAATACGCTGTTTGGCTGCTGTCAGCAATGCTTCTGATTATTCCGGGATGCGCAAGGGAAGAGGAGCATCGCCAGTATCTGATGGCTATGGATACTATTATGGAGCTTACAGTCTATGGAAACCGGGGAGAGGAGGGCTTGAGACTGGCAGCCAAGAAGATCAAAGAATTGGAAGGACTGCTTTCGGTGACCGAAGCGAATAGTCTAGTCTATACTCTGAATACAAACGGTAGTGTGGAAAGGGCAGATCTGTCTTTA
>JAZQMD010000054.1:0-2410 GCA_045543215.1 Oscillospiraceae bacterium | reverse complement strand
CATGGCTACGATCCGACTTCCTCTTTTTATTTGATCAAATCCGCCTCCAGCTCGCTCCTCCAGGCATATCAGTTACCTCAATACCCTGGGACTTTAGTTCATCCCGGATACGGTCAGCCATGGCAAAGTCCTTGGCTTTCTTGGCCTGGTATCGCTCCAGCACCAGGGCATCTACCGTTGAATCTCCCTCTCCAGTGATGGTATAATCCCCAGTTGAAGTCGTAATTTTACTAGCCTGCTCCGCTTGTCTTGCCGCCGCCTTGTCCAGTAGATCCAAATCCAGCACCCGATCAAAGCAAGCAATGAGGGTTCGCTTTTCCATATCATTTAAATCCTTCGCCTTAAGCACGTCATATAGAGCAGTCACCGCTAGGGCGGTATTCAAATCATTGTCCAGGGCCTCCCGGAATTTCTCCTGATACCTTGTCACCGCCGCCTCATCCACAGGGGCTGGATCAATAGATAAGGCCGCTACCCGTCCCACCAGTTTTGCATAGGCGCCCTTAGCATTGTCCAAATTTTCCCAGGAGAACACCAGGCCATTACGGTAGTGGGACTGGAGGCAAAAAAAGCGGTAGGCCAGAGGATCATAGCCCTTCTCCTCTAACAGAGAGATGGTTAAAAACTCCCCCTTGGACTTGGACATCTTACCCCCGGTGGTATTCAGATGGTGGACGTGAAACCAGTATTTGCACCAGGTATGCCCCAGGTATGCCTCCGACTGGGCGATCTCATTGGTATGGTGGGGGAATGCGTTGTCAATGCCCCCGCAATGAATATCCAAGTATTCCCCCAAGTGCTTCATGGAGATACAAGAACACTCGATATGCCAGCCGGGATAGCCTATTCCCCAGGGCGAGTCCCATTTCAGCGCCTGATCCTCAAACTTGGACTTAGTAAACCACAGGACAAAGTCATTTTTGTTACGCTTGTTGCCGTCCTCCTCTACCCCTTCCCGCACACCAACAGCCAGATCCTCCTGATCATGGTCGTGAAATACGTAATACTGTTCCAGTGTGGAGGTATCAAAATACACGTTGCCTCCGGCAACATAGGCATGATCGTCCTCCAGCAGCTTGGAAACCACCTTGATATATTCATCAATACACTCGGTTGCAGGCTCCACCACGTCAGGGGTCTTGATGTTCAGCTTGCGGCAATCCTCAAAGAAGGCGTTGGTGTAAAACTGGGCGATTTCTAAGACTGTCTTTTGCTCCCGCTTGGCCCCCTTAAGCATCTTATCTTCACCAGTGTCCGCATCGGAAGCTAAATGCCCCACGTCGGTGATATTCATCACCCGCTTCACATCATATCCCTCCCAACGCAGGGCCTTTTCCAATACGTCCTCCATGATATAGGAGCGCAGGTTTCCGATGTGGGCATAGTGATAGACCGTAGGCCCGCAGGTATACATGGACACCTTGCCAGGCTCGTGGGGAATGAATTCCTCTTTTTTATGGGACAAAGAATTATATAATTTCATAATAGGTTAAAGCTCCTTCACTTCTTTGCATTCTTCCAATAGTTTTTCGATAAATTCCAGACGGGACTGTACAGCTTCCAGTTTTTTTTGCACCGGATCGGTGACATGGATCTGATCCATCTCCCCGGCAAAATCCACCTTTCGCCCGGCAATACGCACAATTTGGGCTGGAACCCCTACGGCGGTGGCATTTTCCGGTACCTCTCTCAGCACCACGGCGTTTGCTGCAATACGGGAATTATCCCCTACTTTAAATGGCCCCAGTACCTTAGCGCCACAGGCAATCATTACATTATTCCCGATGGTTGGATGGCGCTTTCCTTGATCCTTCCCCGTCCCTCCCAGGGTAACTCCGTGGTAAAGCAGCACGTCGTCTCCGATCTGAGCGGTCTCCCCAATGACAATTCCCATGCCATGGTCAATGACGAACCGCCGACCAATCTTCGCTCCAGGGTGGATCTCAATCCCCGTTAAATTACGGGAAATTTGGGAAATAAGGCGGGCCAAAAAGAACAGCTTATGCTCCCACAGCCAGTGAGATATCCGGTAAAAAATTAAGGCGTGCACACCGGGGTAGAGCAACAAAATCTCCAGCCTGCTGCGAGCAGCAGGGTCCCGGGCCTGATAGGCCCGCAATGTCTCTCCAAGTCTGGTCAAAGGGCTCATCTCTCCTTTCCAATACGGTTACGGCGGCCTACCACCGCCCCTTTAATACAAATGAAAAACGCCTTTCGCGCCAAAGGGCACGAGAGGCGATAGGCTCGCGGTTCCACTCTCATTTCTCACTCAAAGCCGGTGTCGGCGGCAAACCCGGCGGGCATCCACATCCCGCTCGCTCCCGAATGCAATTCACGCAGGCCTTCCCCCAAGACCACTTTCAGCCCATGGTAGCCTCTCTCTGCCGGTTATCTCCCGCGCTACTGGTTC
>JAZQMD010000053.1:0-5223 GCA_045543215.1 Oscillospiraceae bacterium | reverse complement strand
CAAATGCTGCATTCAGGTCCCCTGCTCCATCAGCCATGAGCTCACTGCAGTAAAGTTGGTACTGCCCGTCCCTTGGGAATACCGAAATACGCCCAAAGGCCACACACTTTATACCATTTGCTGGACGAAAACGCAGGCGCACTGCGTCCCCTCGAAACATCACACAGCGAATAGAGCCTGTTTCGTCCTTCATGGAGAAATAATGATGTCCTGAAGGATAGCATTTATAATTTGATATTTCCCCCCGCACCAGTAATCCTGAAAGCAGTTCATCCCCCTCCATCATTCCTTTAATGTAGTGGTTGATTTGGGAGACGCTATATACGGGAAATCCATTAACATTCAATTAAATCCCCCCGTTCCAGTGCCCGGTGGGCCAAAATGGCCGGCCCCAGGGCATTATCTGAAGCATGTTCAGGTTTGGCAAACAGTACGTCTACGCTCTCCAACCTTCGACGAATTAAGCGGTTGGAGGCCACTCCACCAGAGTAGAGTACAGGTAGGTTCCCATATTTCTTCCGAGCTGCCTGTGTCGTTCGATGCAGCACCGAGGCCATGGTTTCCAAAACATAGCGGGCAGCATCAGATGGGGAACCATCCTGCACTATCTGCCTGGCCTTGTTCTCCATCCCGGACAGAGAAAAGGTAAGATCTTTTAACTTCACTGTAAAGTAATCTTCCTTGTCGGATTGTTCGCTTAACAGATCCAGTGCCCGTCCTGCCGGAAAAGTGAGTCCCAAGGCCTGCCCAGTCCGATCAATAAGCTGACCGGCTGAAATATCTGACGAGCCCCCAATCCGCTTTGCATTGACTGTAACCCCATTTGGCTCCACATAGAGCAATTCTGTAGTCCCACCTGACAAATGCCAGGCCAAATGCGGAATATCCAGCAAATCTAACCTGCCAACAGACCAGGCCGCCACCGCCAAATGCCCCTGCTGATGAGAACAAGGAAAAAACGGGACGCCCAGAATATCCGCCAGGGATTTGCCTTGCCCCTCTCCTACCAGGAAGCAAGGCATATAGGAACCATCCACTGATCTTGGTCGGGTAGATGCACCCACCGCGAACAGGTTTTCCAGTAATCCTTCCTCCCTAAGGGTATGAATCATCTCGGGCAAGCGACGCACATGCTGGAAAACGACGTCACTCTGCCGTAGACCTATGGCACCTTGCGGAACCTCTAACAGCCTGCCATAATTGTAGGCTGTATCCCCGTTGAATACCGCCGCAGAAGTAGTATAGTTACTGGTATCCAGCCCTAGACAGCTCATATCAGCTCTCCTCAGGAAATTCCGCTCGGACAAAAGAGCCTAAAATACCGTTGATAAACCTCACTACATCCTCCCCCTCATACCGCTTGGCAATCTCTACCGCCTCATTAATGGCTACTTTATTAGGAATATCTGGCATATAGAGGATCTCATACATAGTCACTCGCATAATAGCTGCGGCTACCCTGTCAATGCGGCTAAATTTCCATCCCAGCGCATATGCTTCAATGTAGGCATCCAATTCAGCTCCATGCTGGAAGACCCCTCTCACCAGGCTGGCTATGTACTCCCGTTGCTTCTCATTGGGGAATTCTGAATAAAGAGGCTCCTCCTCACCGATTAGAGCAAAACTCTCCCTAGTCAGGCTTTGCTCCAGCAACTCATTCGCCGAAAGGGTGGAAAAACCCAGTTCAAAGGCAAAGTGAACTGCAATCTCCCGCGCATTGCTTCTTGTCATACTCCGTCTCCTCTGCTGTAGAAAACAGTTAAATGGTTTTTACAATAATTATTATATACAATTATATACATTTTTCATGTAAAAATAAACCCCAAATTTTACTGGCACAAAAATGCCGGACGGAATTATCCGCCCGGCACAACGCCTCTCATTACGAATGGCCACTTCGGGGGAATGCCACACCGGCCACCGTTATATTGACACAAGTGACTACAAGGCCGCTGGTGTTTTCTACCGCACTCATTACTGCCTCCTGGACGGCTTTAGCCACATCAGGTACAGCATGACCATACTTGACTAAAATAGACAGATCAATGGAGACTTGATCATCCGCCATGGACATCCTCACTCCTTTAGAGAGGATCTTGCGTCCAACCAACTCAGCTACATCGGAGCCCAAACCGGAGGCCATACCGCTCACACCCTCTACTTCCAAAGCCGCAGCGGCCGCAATCACGGACAGAACCTCTATGGAAATATGAATATTTCCCATTTCATCAGTTCGGGAAATGTATTTTTCATGGTCGCTCATTGAGATCATTCGCTCCTTTCCCTATGCTTAGAAATTATTTTATCACCAAAGGAGCAAAAATACAATCCTATTTTTGGATAAATCCTTTCTGATAGGCCAATTGGGTCAAAATTATCCTTTATCTGGTCAGCGAAGCCATCCTTTGGATTCTCCCATCCCTTTCGGCTCTTTCCTCTTGCCTTCTACCAAGATAATATCTTCCCCAAATCGGCGTACCGAAGACCAAGGAAACACCACATCTTCCTGCCTACCTAACAACCCAAATAGACGCAGCCGCCCATAGACCACCAGGGCCTGAACCTGACCGCTCTGGGTATTGACCTCCACGTCCCCTACATAACCGTATCGTGTGCCATCTCCAATGTCAATAATTTCTTTATATCGAAGTTCCGCCACCCGGCAATCCATCTGTTATATCCTCCCCTCTCCCCTTCTCCATAGACTCCAAACTCCTCTTCACATCATCTCTATGCTGCATTTAGCAAGTCCTAGTACAGAAATATTTTTACCCTGTCAACATTCCATGGACATGTACTTCCCCTGATACAGGAAGATGAATAAACTACATCAGGGGATAAAACCATGTCCAAACGAAGAGATAAACATGTTCAGAGTCTACTGCCCAAAATTCAAACAATAATAACAGAAGAAAACAGTCAACGGGCAACGGGAAAGTGCAGGCAGAGTACTTTAGATTCTCAAATAAAGATGGGACTCAACGCTCATAAATCTTGCAAATCTGCTACAGGAATATCGTTTTCCAAATTATCTCGAGCCAAATCATTATCAATGACCGGGTACGCGTTTGAGATCGCGTTTTCTCCATTTCCTTTGACTTTGCCATAGATTTTCGGATTAAGATTAACATCATTTGGTTGTTGTATATTCGCCTGTTCCGGGTGGGACATATGCTTTTTAGACATACCAATCACCTCTTATGTAATATGCCCGACTAAAAGTATGGTATGCAATCATTATATATCCGAAAGAGCAAATATCAAACATTATAGATATAGAAAAAACGAATTTTTAAAAGAAAGTGAAAGTATCTTTCATCATTTTTTAGATAAAACAGGTACAGTTGTAAAAAATTCTATGGGCTTAAGTCAAACCCTATATTCAACTCAAATCTACCAGAGTCCCTGATCGCCAGGCAGATAGCGCCATTCATCTAGATGCTTACCATGAAAGAAATAGCGAGGGGCTTCAATGGAAGGCTCAGGAGGAAGTTTATCGATAACCAATAGCTTGATTTTGTGCCGATCCGGTTGAATGGATTTAAGAAACACACAAACTCGATCCCCCTCCTCCAGATCAGGATAGGGTTCTGCCAGTCCGGACAAATTAGGGGTAAGCTCCACAAAAACACCATAACTTTTAACGCTACGTACGATTCCAATCACGGTCATACCAGGTGAAAATAAGGCAGCATTTTCTGCCCAAGTACCCAGTAAAACTTTGTGGGACAGGGATATCCGCCCTTTCTCCGAATCCAGATCGGTAACCATAGCCAACAGCTCTTGACCAACGGTAAATCGCAGCCTGGGATGGGGAAGGCGAGATACCGAAATTTGCTCTAGCGTCAGTAGGGAGGGAATACCACAGCCTACATCCACAAAAGCTCCAAACGGTTCTAAATGGGTAACAGTAATAGGAATAATATCCCCCTTCTGCCAGTGGGACATTATATGCTCCAAGGCCATTTCTTGGGCTTGACGCCTAGATAAGAGAAGTGATACCCCATCTATTGCAATAACTGTAAAGCATATAGGCTTACCAACTCGAGAGAGGATAGCGATCTCTCTTGTGGTTCCCTCAGCAATGCCAAGAGCAGCCTCATCGTGAGGAATACGGCCTGTGAAGGAGCCTACACGTACCACAAGGTCATGTCCGGCATCGCATAGAAGGGTAAGCCCTTCCAGAATCATATGCTGGTCCATCGCTTTTTTCAGTCCATCCAGGCTGGCGCACAACTCCCGGTTTTCCTGGGTGAAACGAAGCCTGCCTTCAGGGAGGAATTGCTGGGTCACGGCGACCATCCTTTCTTTATTACACGACGGTTTTTTCAAGTCTCGAACCCTGTCATGAAAATACTATATGCAAGCTCAACAGCGAAAAGTCAAGTTCTAAATACGAAAAAAGATAAAATTTTTTAGGCAAGCTTTGATAGCTCCTCGCGAAAGAGCTCCTCGGAGGTGGCATAGTCGAATATCTCCCGGGGGTAATTGTTAAGCCAATCGACCGCAGCATTGACCGCTCCGGCCCGTATTCTCCGAAAATCTGTACCTTTCGGAAAGAGGTGCCGGATCATTTAGTTTTGTTTCTCGTTGGAGCCGTACTCCGATTCGCTTATGCCAGCCAGGACGTGAATCCCGATTTCCTGGCGCGTTTTCCACTCCGTCAGAACGAGGAGGTGAGGCTTTGATCCTTTCGGCCCCTCCACGGACTCCATTTCCCAATGTCTGAACGGCTCCCGGTTCTCCACCTCGGCTTGGCCCTATCATGCCAACATTCATAAGGCGTTAAAACACGCAGTTAAAATGGAAATGATCCCAAGCAATCCGCAAATCTTAATTGAGCACCCCAAGCAGGATAAATTTTAAGGCAGCTTTTACTCTAGCAAGGATAGAAAAGCGAAAAAGAACCGCAATCACAATACACATCGTATCATGATTACGGTTCTTATTTGGCGGAGTGGGCGGGATTCGAACCCGCGTGCCGCTCATCACGGCAACACGATTTCCAGTCGTGCTCGTTATGACCACTTCGATACCACTCCGCGTCAACTGATATACACCAGCCTTGTTATTATATAACATTTTTCTTGTTTTGACAAGCCCTTTTTTATGTTTTTTCTATAAAAAATAAAAAATTTGAAATTATAATTTTTTATAGCAAAATTCTTGACAAAATTCGCCGCAAATGTTATGATGAACACAGTTAGGGAGTTAGGCTATGCT
>JAZQMD010000052.1:0-2358 GCA_045543215.1 Oscillospiraceae bacterium | reverse complement strand
TGTTGTGGCGGCAGCGGGGAGTTCCAGTCGAATGGGGGAGGACAAAATTTTGCTCCGTCTGGGTGAGGAGCCGGTTTTGGTCCACACGGTGCGGGCGTTGGAGCAGTGCGCCCTGATTTCCCAAGTGATTGTGGTGACACGACCGGAGCTGCTGATCCCTATAGCCCAAATATGTAAGGAGTATTCTTTTACAAAAGTTGTAAAGGTTATTCGAGGGGGAAGTACGAGGACAGAGTCTGTATTTCAGGGGATACAGGAAATTAGTTGTAATCCGAAGCTCATTGCAATCCATGACGGAGCTAGGCCTTTTCTCTCCCAAAGAGTACTGGAGGATGTAATTAAGCAGGCCATGGATGGAGGAGCGGCGGCGCCAGCCCTGCCGTTAAAGGATACGGTAAAACGGGCTTATGGCGGGCTTGTGGAGGCAACGGTAGATCGCTCTAATTTATATGCGATACAGACGCCTCAAGTTTTTGATGCCGACCTGATCCGGGCTGCATTGCAAAAGGCTCTAGAGGACAAGGTGGACCTCACCGATGACTGCGCGGCGGTGGAGCGTATGGGAATGAAGGTAACCCTTACTCAGGGGACGGAAGAAAATTTCAAGCTGACTACGCCAGGTGATTTCCTTTTGGCTCAGGGGCTTTTGACTGTGAGGGAGTGGATGTTGTGAGGATTGGGCATGGATATGATGTGCATAGATTGGTACCGGGAAGACGGCTTATCATGGCGGGAGTCGAGGTGCCGCATCATCTGGGGCTTTTGGGACACTCTGATGCCGATGTGCTCACTCACGCGGTGATGGATGCCTTGCTTGGGGCCTGTGGCCTGGGAGACATCGGGAGGCTATTCCCCGATACCGACCCCGCCTATGAGGGGGCAGACAGCATGGAACTACTTCGATCTGTCATAAAACAGCTGAAAGCAAATAAGTTCCGAGTAGGAAATATTGATGTAACAGTTGTTGCCCAAAGACCAAAATTATCCCCATATTTGCCCCAAATGGTGCAAAATTTGTCCCAAATTCTTGAGATTCCAATAGACCGGGTTAATGTCAAAGCTACCACTGAGGAAGGCCTCGGATTTTCTGGACGGGAAGAGGGAATAGCAGCCCAAGCGGTGGCCCTTGTCTTAGAGATGGAAGAAGTCTGAGATAATCGGTGTCGCAGTTCGTTTCTTTCAAGCATACACTGGCTTGAGAGGAGCGTTTTGCTATGGTTTACTATCTTATTATCTGCCGCTCGCTAACTTATGCACAACGGACTGCCGCGGTGCTGGAGCGGGCCGGTATTTCTGCTTATATTATGCGTTCGCCAAGGAGCATCGATATGGAGGGATGCAGTCATGCGGTCAAGATTTCTGAGCGCAACCTCTCTCTGGCCCTGACGCTGCTGGCGCGGGAGGAACTGAGCCCAAGGCGGGTATATATCCTCGCTGCTGACGGTGCTTATCACGAGGTCTATCCATGATTTATCTGGACTGTGCGGCC
Organism: Oscillospiraceae bacterium; assembly: GCA_045543215.1. Taxonomy (GTDB): domain Bacteria; phylum Bacillota; class Clostridia; order Oscillospirales; family Oscillospiraceae; genus DXYV01. Next base: position 869 of record JAZQMD010000052.1, on the reverse strand, counting down.
ACCGCTATGCAGAAGCCGTCGTCCGTTGCTCGGAGCATGGCCTGGGCCGCCACCCATTTGGCCAGTCCGGGACGGGGAGGACACCTGCCAGCCATGGGGGCTGCGGAAGTGGCCTTTCAGTGCCGACGAGCAGCGGCAGATTTGTTTCATGTACCTCATCCGGAGCAAGTGGTTTTTACGTTCAACGCTACCCATGGGCTGAATATTGCCATTAAATCTTTGGTCAAGCCGGGGAGCACCGTCCTCATCTCTGGTTACGAACATAATGCGGTCACAAGGCCGTTGGCGGCGATTCCTAACGTGACAGTGAAAGTTGCCGCAGCACCTCTTTTTAGGCCCGATCTATTTTTGCAGGAGTTTCGCCGCCAGTTTACCCAAGAGGTAACGGCGGTGGTATGCACACATGTATCCAACGTATTTGGCTATATCCTGCCGATCCAGGATATAGCTGATATCTGCAAGGCTCACGGTATCCCGCTTATTGTGGACGCATCACAATCCGCCGGGTGCTTGCCTGTGCATCAGGATAAGCTGGAAGCGGACTTTATTGCCATGCCGGGGCATAGGGGACTTTACGGACCTCAAGGTACTGGAATTTGGATATGCCGCCATGAGGAGGGGGTGGCTCACCTGCTTGAGGGGGGAACCGGAGGCGCTTCTTTGCAGCAGGATATGCCTGATTACCTCCCTGATCGGCTGGAAGCAGGTACTCATAACATTACAGGGATTGCTGGCCTATTGGAGGGAATCCGGTTTGTCCAAAAACTTGGAACTGACCGTATACTGAGCCATGAACGGACATTACTGAAGCAGGCTGCTGATGGGCTGCGGGGTATTCCCGGTATGAATGTCTTTGTATCGGAAGAGAT
>JAZQMD010000051.1:0-22463 GCA_045543215.1 Oscillospiraceae bacterium | reverse complement strand
CCTGATCCTTCCACATCTGAATATCCTGAACTGGCATGGAGGAATTTTTAACGCCAATGACCCGTTGATTTTTCAGCATCTCCCCTAAAAGCGAGGGAGTAAGGGCTGCTCCAGCCAACTGGGGAATGTTATAAATAAAGAACGGAGTATTGGGGGCTGCATTGGAAATATCATTCCAATACCGCGCCACTGCATGTTCAGGTAAGCGAAAATAGATAGGGGGAATGGCTGCAATGGCATCCACCCCTAGGCTTTCTGCATGGGCGGCTAGCTCCTGGCTGTCTGCGGTATTGTTGCAAGCCACATGGGCGATAATTACCCGCTTGCCGCCGACCTCCTCCACCACATTTTCCAACACAGCCTTACGCTCAGCCACCGACTGGTAAATACACTCTCCAGAGGATCCGCCCACATAGAAGCCTTGAACCGGCTTGCCCATCAAATAGCGGGCTAACTCTCGTACCCGCTGGGGGCTTACCTCTCCCTGGTTATCGTAGCAGGCATAGAAAGCGGGAAATACACCCCGGTACTTATTTATATCACATTTCATGTATTACAATCTCCATTTTACAGGTCTGATTTAAAAATCACAGCCACAAAATTTATGTTTTATTCTTGAAACAAAATTTTAAATACTACTTTAGAAACTTGCTCAGGCCCTTCTGCCTGCATCTTGATACGGTGGGCATCTCCGGGGAAAACGACTAGAAAGTCCTCCGGAGTCAAAACTACAGTCTGCTCCCCTTCTCCCCGATATCCATAAAAGTCATCTTTTTGATTAAAGCGTTCCAGACGATCAGGGTGGGCAAGATCGATGCGTTCCCGCCCCTCAGTTATCAGATGTATGTCCAGGTAGCGCTGATGGGCCTCGAAAAAGGTATCCTCCAGTGGTAGCGTGTCATAGCAAAACCGGGTAGCATATACCCGATCACCATCCAGTTCAACGCGCTCTTGACCCACCTGGCGCAGAAAATCTGGTGTCAGATGCTCCAACGCCAGGTCAAGCCCGGGACAGATGCCACGATAGTAGGCCGCATCCTTTCGTTTTGCAAAAATCACCTGTCCTCATCCCTTCACAGCCCCCATGGTGATGCCACGGGTAAAGTATTTTTGAAACAGAACAAAGACAATAATAATTGGGACGGAGGCTAAAGCCGCACCTGCCATAAGCAAACCAAAATCGGTGGAGTTTTCTCCCTGCATTTTGGCAATGCCCAGAGGAAGCGTAAGCTGACTGTTACTTACCAGCATGACTAGCTGCATAAAATAGTCGTTCCAGGAGTTAATAAAGGTGAAAATAGCCAAGGCACCGATTCCCGGTTTTATCATAGGCAGCACAATAGTAATAAAGGTCTTGATCTCGCCTGCCCCGTCAATACGTGCAGCCTCTAGTATCTCATCCGGTATACTCTCTGAAAATTGTTTCATGAGGAATACACCAAAAGGCCAACCTACAATTGGAAAAATAACCGACCAAAGGGTATCAGACAAACTAAGCGCAGACATCTCCCGTAATAATGGGATCAGTATCACCTGTTTTGGAAGGGCCATCGCACACACGATAAGGGTAAAGAGGATTAGCCGCCCCGCAAAACGCTTTTTGGCCAGAGCATAGCCGGCCATAGCTGCAGTCGCACAGGTCAAGATCATAGACATAACTGCCATGAACACCGTGTTAATCAGCCAGCGCAAAGCTGCAGGAAGAACAGGTCCCACAGAAAAGTAAATTAGTTTTCCATTGTCAGAAAAGTGGTTGCTGAAAGGGATGGCCATCTCCCACAAGGGAGCACTGCGCTTTGAAAAAAGCTTTTCAAAGTTATATAAGGTCCACTCGGAGGGAAACCATTCCGGCGCAGTAGCGTTAATGGCTGCCGGTGTCTTAAAAGCACCTGTAATAATCCAGTACAGAGGGAATGCAAACAAGATAGCCAGAACAACAATAACAATGACCGATATGACCTTATAGGGAGTAACATGTCGTACACCTGATTTCATGTCTGCACCTCCTTAATTAGATTTTGCCAGCTTGAACTGAACAGCAGAGAGTATGGCAATGAGGATGGCCAGCACCACGCCCATGGCGTTTGCAAAGCCGTAGCGATAGAGGGTAAAGGCGTTATAGTAGATGTAATACATAATGGTGTCCGTACTGTGATTGGGCCCACCGGAGGTAAGTAATTGGATCAGTGCAAAGCACTGGAAAGAATTAATGGTGGTAATGACTAAGATGTATAGGGTAGTTGGCATAATCTGGGGCCACTTAATCTTCCAGAACACCTGAATATTGGTCGCACCGTCCACCTGGGCAGCCTCTACCAAAGACTGATCAACATTCCCCAAGGCGGAAACATAGAGCACAATGGGTTGGCCCACAGAGGTGGTAAACAGGATGAGAATGATACACCACAGGGCAAAGCGGGGATCACCCAGCCAGTTAATGTTTTGATCCAAAAGGCCAGTACTTTTACCTAAATAATTAAAAATGCCATAATAATTGTTAAACATCCATTTCCACACCACGGTAACCGCCACCGATCCTGTAACCACGGGCAGATAAAACACTACGCGCAGGATAGAACAGGCCCAGCCGGACATGTTATAGATACGTGAACCAACCCACAAAGAAAAAATACACACGGTTGGCACTGAGACTACCACAATGATTATAGTGTTGAGCAGGGCTCGCAGGAAAATCGGATCCTGAAAAAGTTCCACATAGTTTCCAAAACCAATAAACATTGCTTCTTTGTTTCGGTCCATGCTGGAATCAAACAAACTGGTAAAAATACACATAATCATAGGGTAAACGACAAAAGCTATAAAAAAGAGCAAGCTGGGCAGCAGGAAGAGATACCCAGAAATGGTCTCCCGTCTGACCAGGGCCCGGCTCATACCGGGTACCCGCATTTTGTTTGCCACGTGAAATCTCCTCTCTTTCAGGTTTAATGGAAGGAGGACCGCAAAGCGGGTCCTTGGGATAGGAGCGCGGGTTGTCTGTCCCACTTGATCGAGGCAGGCCACCGCCCCTCCCATCCCACAAGACAAAGAAAAGGCCTTCCCCGCGCGAATCACGCAGGGAAGGCGCGCATTCCCCTATTTCAGAAGGCTTTAGAATGGCTGGACGACAGTTAGCCTGCGGCGGCGGCAGCGTTAGCATTGGTAACAAAAGTCGCCACCTCGGTGGTTACATCGCCACCAGCGCCGATGCGCTGCAACATGTTCCACCACTCGGTACGGGCGGTGGCCCAGCCGGGAACAACCTGGTAGTAATCGCCCATATACTGCATAAACTGACCGTACTCGGTCATGATCTCGTCACCCTCGTACACGTTGCCAATATCACGCACGGGCCAATAGGTAGAGGTGGTAACGGCCTTAGCGTACTGAGTGTCATCCTCGGTCATAAACTTAATAAAGGTCTTGGCAGCTTCAATCTTGGCCTGATCTCCGTTGTCAAAGATACCAAAGCCCCAAATACCGCCCTGCAGCTTGGGCTCACCGGAAGCGGTGGGAAACGCCATGGGCAATACATTAAAGTCAATAATAGCCTGATTATCGGGATTTGTTTCCTGTGCCACGTTCCAGCAGAAGGCCATGGCCAAAGTCTTATTGCAGAACAGCTGAATCTCTTCTCCACCGTTGATAGACGGGTCAAAGTTAATGCCTTCCAAGTTCTGGAGCAGCTCCAAAGCCTGAATATTTTCGGGGCTGTTAGCGGTATATTCGGTGTGCTCAGGATTGGTGAAGGTGCCGCCATACAAATTGTTGACCAGTGCACGGGTGCCCTGATCGCCGCCCTGTCCACTGCAGTATACAGCACCTACGTTGGTCTGTCCATACGCTACCAAAGCTTCAACAGCCTTGACAAAATTTTCGGTAGTCCATGTGCGGGTTTCCTCATCGACATACTGCAGAGCACCAGCGGCCTCAAACATGTCACGGTTAATAGCCATCGTGTGAGCAGTCATACACACGGGGAACTCATAGTAGGCACCAGAGGCATCCTTACAAGCAGATGCAACGGACTCATAGATCTCACTGGCCTTGCCACCCGCCCACAGGTCAGACAGGTCAACCATCAGACCCTTGGCACCCCAGTTGGCCACCAGACGCTCAGGTCCCTCAAAAATCAGGTCAGGGGCAGTACCTCCTTCAATGGCACCAGTCACGGTCTGATCACCATTGGTGTAATCCAGCAGCTCCACATTGACCACAATATCGGGATAAGCAGCATTAAAATCGGCAATCAGAGATTCTATCGCCTGCTGGTTGCCCCACTGGCCCACGGGATAGGTCCACAGAGAAATCTCCACAGGATCGCCAGCAGGATCGCCACTGGGAGAGGGGCTTCCAGAATCACTGGGGGAGGGGCTGGAAGCGGTATCACCTCCACAGGCGGCCAAACTAAACGCCATGGCCCCCGACAGAGCAAGAGCGAGCAGTTTTTTCATTCTCATCTTGTTTTATCCTCCTCGTTTTGAATAAAATTTTCGCTACTTTAAACAATCTCTATAGTGCAAATTATATAAGGGAAAGTTTGGTTCGTCAATAGATTTTAAAAAAATTTTTTCAATAAACTAAAAAATAAAATTTTCTACAAAAACTTAAATTACTCAAAACATTCTCTTTCTCTTCAGCAAGGTTTTAGTTGCCATAGTCCGTACCCCTCACCTCCATCCAAATCTTGGCATCACGCCTTTGTTATGAGTGATTCCCCATAGATGGCTCAGGGCATCAGGAGCTGGCCCAGCATACTGTCGCAAAGAATAAGGCATCGAGGAAGATGGAAGGGGCCTTTAAAGGTAGAACCCTTGGTGCTGGGCTGTGTGGGCTTGCCGTCCCGGCGCAAGTAGCCGTACCACTCTCCATATTCCGGGTCTGCGAAATGCTCTTTGCAATAGTCCATAGTCTTATGGAACCAATCCAGATATTTCTCCTCCCCCGTGTCCCGATAGAGCATTAAGGCAGAGATAAGGGTCTCATTGTGGGGCCACCAGAGTTTCATATCATGCTCGTACGCTTCAGGGGGCTTACCCAGGCAATCGGTAAAGTAGAGCAGGCCACCGTACTCCTGGTCCCATCCTGCCTCAATGGCCCAGTCAAAGACTTGGGCTGCTCTTTTCACCAAGGCCTTGTCTCCAGTACGCTCAGCATGCTCCAGCAAAAACCAGACACACTCAATGTCATGCCCGGGATTGACCATACGTCCTTCGGTGTAAAACAGCCGGGGACTTCCGTCCAGGTCCACGTTTTCCAATGTACATTTCAACTCGGGCTTAACATGATAGCCAAACACATCCTCCACACACCGCTCCGCCCGCTCACGGTAAAGAGCTGCCCGTTCTGGATCACAGCGCAAAAGTACCCCGGTAAGGTTAAGAAGGATCATTGGGATCCCTAACGCCCGTCCTGAGCGGGTCTGAGAGATGGTCTTGGGCCCTAGCCCGACAGGGTCGGCCCCCCCACAGCTCAGATCCCAGTAGAGGTCGTAGGCCCGGCGCGCCCGCTCAAGGTGCTCCTTTTTTCCGGTAACTCCATAATACTCGGCATTGGCCATGGCGTAGAAAGCCTCAGAAAAATAGTAGCGGCGCTGGCGTAGCGGCTTCCCCTCGGCGGTAACAGTAAAGTAAAGCCGACCGCCAGCCCCGTGGTTAATACAATGTTTTTCCAGGAATTCCAAGCAGCTCTCAGCGGCCTGAATCCACTCGGGCTTAGGACCATAGACACGGCATAGGTAGGAGAAGGTCCATCCACAGCGCCCTTGCATCCACACACTTTTGTCGGTGGAGTAAACCTCACCCTTTCGGTCCAGGCAGGTATACACTCCGCCATGCTCGGCATCCATGCCCTTGGTGAGCCAGAAATCCACGCAGGCATCCAGCTCCCCTTTAATCCACTTCCGATCAGATTCTAAACGAGTTTTGTCCATATTGCCCATCCTTTCTCCTGACTAAGATAAACTTTATGTTATCCCCTTTCGTTTCAACCGTCAAGAAGAAAGAAAATTTTTTGGAAACCCTTGACAGAATGAAAAAAACTGTTAGCCTATAAGTAATCGCCCTCGTGCGGCGCATTTGTGTGAAGGAGGAACCATCCATGAAGCATCTTGGCATCGATGTGACCGTTCAAAATATCCCTCCCCTGGACCCGGGTTTTCTCCCCCTTAACCGATTTTATGAAGGTTTTCTGAAGAACGCCAAGGAGCCTTTTGACATCGCCGTAGAACGCTCAGGCGGGCAAATGGCGGTCTACAAAACCTTTATCCATGGTACTGCTGATTTTTTTGAAGCTGATGTGTACTATGTAGAGCGACTGGTCAAAACCCTTCTATGGATGAAGGGTGGCTTCAAGGTACTCTTGGCTGGTAGCGAGAAAGTCTGTAATGCCATTGCTAAGCTTTACTGTGATGGCGGACAGCAGGACTTTGATTTCCACTATATGTCCAATGTGTTTGAAGTCCCCTTTCAGGTCATCCGGGTGGATCAGATCCCCGAGGCTAAGGACTCGCCCAAGCGTATTGGGGGTCATTTGGACGGCTGTCGCATCGGCTTTGATGCCGGTGGCTCTGACCGAAAGGTTTCCGCTGTCATCGATGGGGAGAGCGTGTATAGTGAGGAAGTTGTCTGGCATCCAAAAACTAATTCTGATCCTGACTACCATTACGACGGGATTGTCTCTGCCCTAAAATCAGCCGCCACTCATCTGCCCAGAGTAGATGCAGTGGGCGTTTCTTCTGCTGGTGTCTACATCGATAACCGCACTATGAACGCATCCCTCTTTTTGAAGGTGCCTAAGGATCTATTTGATGCCAAGGTAAAAGACATCTACATCCGTGCCATTACCGATACCTTTGGCGATGTACCTTACGCAGTCATCAACGACGGAGACGTGTCTGCTCTTGCGGGTACCATGAGCCTGAACGACAACAATGTGTTAGGCATTGCTATGGGCACCAGTGAAGCGGTGGGCTATGTAGATGCTGACGGGTGTATCACCGGCTGGCTCAATGAGTTGGCTTTTGTTCCCGTGGATGCTGCCTCTGACGCGATGCGGGACGAGTGGAGCGGTGATATCGGCTGCGGGGTCAAGTATTTTTCCCAGGATTCAGTCATCAAATTGGCTCCCCGGGCTGGTATTGACCTGGATGAAGCCCTTTCTCCTGCCGAAAAGCTGAAAGTAGTTCAGAAGCTGATGGAGGATAACGATCCCCGAGCTGCGAAGATTTATGAGACCATCGGCGTATATCTGGCCCACGCCCTGGCCCTATATCATCACTTGTACCACTTTAAGCATGTACTTCTATTGGGCCGGGTCATGTCTGGCAAGGGTGGCGATCTGATCTTGAGCCGATGCAAGGAGGTACTCGCTGATGAGTATCCCGAGGTAAACAAGGCCATTTCGCCCAGCCTCCCTGATGAAAAATTCCGCCGTGTAGGGCAGTCCGCTGCTGCCGCCAGTCTTCCGGAGGTTAAAAGATGAAGCGGCATATTGTTTGTCTGGGAGATTCCAACACCCACGGCTATTGTGCCGATCCCGCCGATTGCGCCGATAGTAGCCTGGCTCGCTTTAACGAAGATGAGAGATGGACCTGCTTGCTACAAAAGTATTTGAGTGAAGATTACCTTGTGATTGAGGAGGGACTTTCTGGCCGCACCACCGTCTTTCATGACCCTTTGTACGAGGGATTGGATGCCTTAAGCTACCTCTACCCTTGCCTAAAGAGCCATGAGCCGGTAAGCCTTCTGATTATTATGCTGGGTACCAACGATGTGAAGGAACGCATGAGCGCCAATGCCTACGCTATTGGTCTGGGGATGCGTCGCCTGATTCAGAAAGCCAAAATAATAGACTGTTGGGGCCCTGGTGGAAAGGCCAATATTTTAGTAATTGCTCCCCCTGTTGTGGGAGAGGGGTTGCTTACCTGTCCCCTTGCTGATGAGATGGGAGCAGGTGTATTGGAAAAATCCCGCCAAGTACCCACCCAATTCCGGCAGGTAGCTTTGGACACAGGAGTCCATTTTCTAGATGCCAATGAGATTGGCTGCGGGTTTAATCAAGTCGATTTTATGCACCTGACTAGCCAAAGCCACATCTTACTGGCACAGAATTTAGCTCATAAAATTCCTATGCTGCTTTAAATAAAGAAAAACTGCCTGGGGAGTAACCGCAAAGCGGTCCGCTCCCTGGGCAGTTTATTTTATTGCAGATACCAAGGCAGATCTTCTGTTATCTCTCCCAAGGCAGGTGTATATCGCTTAAAAACTCGCTCTAGGGCTAAGGACCATATTAGGACTACCCCAGTTGGCGCAAAGAACAGAGGAACAATAAGGCGGAGAGAAATCCACGCTGCCACCACAACTATCATTAGATATAAGGTGGTAAAAAAATGTCGCCATACAAGCCTAAAAGTGGTAAAAAGGAGCATCCTCGTGTCAAATTCAAAGCGGGATAAGAGAGGAAACGCATAGCATGTCATTGCAACCAAAATTAAAAAGAGCCCAAAAATTCCAAAAGCCCCCACTGCTGCAGCCCGGCTACCTTGATTGGATAACCCTGACAGGGTTCCGCTTCCCCATAGGCACAGAATCTGTGCCAAACCGAGGATTACCCATGTAAGTAATCCGGTTTTAAAGTTTTCCCAAAAGGATTGAATAAATTTAGCACAAATTCCTCCGTTTCCTCGACGGATACCTTTTACTGCCGTATAGTATAAAGCAGCGGTAGCCGGACCAATAGTAATGATTGGAATGCAACACATCAGCCACAGTATGCTCAGGCCCATTATATCTGTAAGCTTACTTAATGGTGCAAAAAAGCCATTTTCCGGGCTAAAAAAACGATTACTTATAAAGGCCACCTCCGTCCAAATCTGTAGAAATTGAACCCATAAGATAGACCATTGTCAGACCCTATCTTCACTCTCATTATATCAAGCCATCGGAGCCTTTTCAAATAAAAGCAGAATCAGTGAAAATTCTTTCTTTAATCAATCCTTAATATATATCAGAAATTTAAAATATCTTTCCTTTTTAAAACAAAAATACCTTATTACAGAAAATAGATGATGCCTAGAAATCACACAAAGACCGTCACATATAGGTATATTAAAAATTTTAAGTGTTTTGCAAACTATACTTTAGCCATATTAGAATTTTAACAGCAAGGCCCGATCCCCACATAAATGGAGATCGGGCCTTCCTCTATTAACTCTCATAACCTATTAATTATAATGCTAGCCAATATTCCAATGTAAATAGAGCATACTCCAATCCGCAGTTTCCGAAATATTTATAGGATCATAGAACCCGTCAAATATAAAGTTTAACGTTTCTCCTGCCGACAACGTCCCTAAGGTTAAGGGGATAGGTCTTGTTCCATCCGTTTCCTCAATGAGAGTACTTAATGAGGTAGTAGGAAAAGTGTTGTTCGCACTATCTACACTTGCTATGCGTAGGTTAATTTCATTGCTTGCAAAACTATCCTGCTGAGACTTAGAAACAAAATGCAAAGCATTAGTGCTGGAGGTGGTTACCTGATTAATCTCCACCTTCACATTTCTATTGCCCTTATTCTCTACACTGCAGGTAGGGGAAATAATCTTAAGATCCGTGAGTTCGTCTCCTTTTACCGCTAACACACCCACCCGGAGAGGGATTGTGACATTAATCACGCTCGTAGTAACGGGTACATCGATGCGCCGAGTGTTTCCAAGGGCATCCTGGGCATAAATATATAGCAAGCTAGGTGAGTTAGTGCTAGGTTTAATATCAGACGTACTGGAACTAACCACACTACCATTAGGTGTTATAGTTGATGTCGACATTGCTTGAATCTCTGTCATTTGATCAGCTGTTACAGTAAACGTGTAAGTATATGTTCCCTGCTGTTTGTCAGTAGGAATTTGAACGAGATCATTCATACCAACCATGCTCATCGGGAAATTATTCGCACCGTCTGCATCAAGACTCGAAGACCACCCAACATAGGCCAACCCAGCTGAGGTATAGACATTTCCAGCACTGTCAGTCGGGAGAATCGGATCTACCAAGTCAATGGTGAAAACATAATTACCATTTAAGTCCTGAGTATAGGTAGCATCTGAGGTAACCATTGGGCTTTGGGTGTCCAAACGAAGAGTAGTATTTACACCCTCCGTACTACGGAAATGAGCGTAATAATTGACCCATTTTGCATTAATAGGGCTGTTAGTAGCAGGACTCGCTTCTTGCCCCAAAAAGTCATTCTCAACTGAAGTGGCCTCTAAAGTATCTCCCGACGTCCCTATAACCGTGATATTTCCATAATAATCAGTTGGGTTACTGTTAAGATAGGTATCTAATCCCTTAGCAACAAAGACTGGATCTACAGTAGGCTGTTTACTAATATATCCTTCCCCAGCCATGTCTATTATACTGCTACCATCTGGACTAGTAATATTGAAATATAGTTTCTCCGTATGCTTACTTACGTTGTTTGGCTGTGCCTTTACATTTGAGCGCACCTGAAAGGCTGACCATATTTGTCTAGTTGACTCTGTCTGCATAGAGGTAGCCCCAACTGGAATATGATCAAAAGAACTCACCATGTTTACAACCTTACTCTGCTTAATTACCAAGCCAAGAGCATTTGTAAGCGAAAGAACATTTTGTTCATTTGCAAAATTACTAACCACCCGCATGCCCTGTACTGCACTGATAAACTTTGTACCGAAGGCTGTATTCTTATTTCCTAAAATCATCATTATATCATCTACAGCTGCTGTACCGTTGGGGACAGTCAGGGATATCTTTGTATTGGCATTAATGCCGTCAACAACAGAAACATAGAGGGGAAAGCTGCTTGTCGTAGAGGTCTCTTTATAAATTTGGATTTGGTTCCCTGAAGAGTTACATAATATATTTCCCACAGCACCGCTCTGACTACTGCTAAAGATGAGACTATTATTGGCAGTAGCGAATCTTAAGACACCTTTACGGCTAGTGTCAGCTGTTACTCCTAACACAGGGTCACTATCAAGCAGACCTAAAATGGTTAAAACACTGGAAATTCCATTCTTTCCCAGGCTTAGCTCTGTAAAATTAGTTAAATCCTTAACAGTGACTTCTATCCCACTAATGTTGATTTTAGCGGTAATCGGTCGAGTACTATCGTTTTTATTGCCTCCAGTCACCGTGTGCCATGTTTTACCCTCATCAAGAGTAATAGTACTACTACTGATTACTTCTCCCGTTCCATAGGCGCCTCCGTATATATTGGCTTTGGGCGCAATGGAATTGGTAGTCAAGCTGGTTGCTTGGATAACAGACGAGTTAACCGTTCCATTATAAGCTCCTGCTAGATCCAGCTGCCCTAATGAGACTGCCTCAGAAACAGTGAGGGTAGCCGTACCATTCACATTACCATTCTCCCCACCAGCTACTATGACAAAGGATTTGGTCACATTATTAAACCGTCCTCCAGAGATGGTAAGGTTGGTATCGCCATTTACATGACCATTCTCCCCTCCACCATAGATAGCTCCACTTAACTGAGCCATTCCTCCTACCACCAACTTAGTGGAGGCCACATCACCAACTTTTCCTCCACCATAAACATTGGCATAGTTACCACTGAGCAAGGTTAAACTGGTACCATCAGGTATTGAAGTGCTTAAGTCAACATTCTCCGCTCCACCATAGAGAAAAGCAGAAAATCCTATAAACTCAACATTATTGCCAATCGTAACATTATGGCAATTTGCAAAAATAGAGAAGATTCCCAAGCTATTAAATTGAATATCTTCAATTATAATCCCGTCAGTAAAGCTATTCTTATTTATAGCCCCTTTTAGAGCAAAAGACAGCTTCCCATCAGCCGGGAGGTTTACCATGCGGATAACAGTTTGTCCAACTTCTTCGCCAATATTAAGGTAATCCTCTGCCGTTAAAGAAAATTGACTCGTGATTTTTAGACTCTTAAGCCTTTTATTTAATCCATCAATAGCCTCAATATCTGCCGTATTTAAAGTATATTCATTGGAACGAAAGGTGAGTACATAATCTTCAGTAGCTACACCATCGGTACTAAGCCAATTTACTGCGTCTTCCACTGTCTGGAAATACTTTGTGACTTTATTTTGATTAGAATGTAGGCTTATCGCTAATCCGAGATAGATATAGCCGGTATCTTTATCACTCTGTATACCATGATAACTATTGCTACGCAAGTTTTCATCATTGGCCAAATTGGATTGTTCACAGTAAATCAGTCTGTCTCCAACATTAGGACTCATATTATCAGGATAAGCTAAAGTGAGGATATTCTCTGGCCCTACATTAATAGCACTATTTGCGTTGTTCAAAATCAGTGGTAGCCTTTGATTTAGGACGATCCTTGCTCCCTGTCCACTAGTAGTAACACTGCCAGCTATCTGGGTACTGGCCGAACTAAGATCCAGGGTGCTCCCTGCTCCCAAAGTGATTAAACCATCAGTAACCTGCATATCCATTTGATTATCTAATGTACTACCAATGGTCAGAAGCCCATTTGTATTTATATTAAGAGAATCAAAACCTAAAAGGTTATTGACAGTAACCGAATCAAAAACATTGATTGTGGCGGTAGACCAATCATGGGCAATGGCAATGTCATCTTTGTTACCCCCCACAATCGTATCCCATGGACCAGAGTTAATAAGTGTAATACTGGTGCTTCCGGTTACACCCCCTTCGGTAATACCGATTGGAATTTCACCTGTACCACCAAATACTTTAAAACTTCCACTTGTTATAACATTATCTAGGATAAGATCGCAGCCTCTTGCCATAATCTGACTGGAGGTTGTAGTGGTAGACAACTTTAGATTTTTAAATACAAATTTAGGCGCATTATTAACGCCGTCCATGTAATAAGGAAGGATAAGGCCATTACTGTCCAGAGTCAAAGTAGCAGTCACTCCATTGGCTATACTACCATCAAAAACCACCATATGAGTACTGTTTAATCCGGTCAACTCAGCCAAGGCCAACATATCCGCTTGGGTAAAGACATAGTCTTTTTGCAAAGTAAGATTAAATATGCCGGCATCAGTAGTGATGGTATCTTTAATCGCCTGGAGCACATTTGCAATAGTGGATGTTTCCTCAAGCTGAAAACTAAATTCTTCTCTGGCAGAGTTAGATTTAACCACCACGTTACGAATACCTGTGAAGACCTCTCCCGTTTCCGGATGAGTAGCCTTAATCTTAATTTCATAAGTACCTGGCTCAATAACCTTTGAGTTAGACTCTCCCATGTTCTCCACAGTATGAGCCGATGCCAAGATAGGTCCATTAATCTGATCAGTTATGAAATCAAGGCCAACCAGGAAGGCCAAGGCCAACAAGATCACGCAAAGCTTTTTCATAATCCGTCTCCTCATACATAGAGGGTGCGATTCGCACCCGAAATACCTTGACTGCTCCCAGGCTCACGTATTATTCAGAAAACAGCCGAAGGGAGAAAAGTACCTTGCCATCCACTAAATCCATCCTTGCTGGACCAGAGATACGGCTATCCAGAGAAACACCACGGTTGTCTCCCAAGATAAATACCTCCCCTTCTCCAATCTCCAAGGGAAAGCGCTGCCAGCGAGTAGTATCCTGATTACCATACCAAGCGTATGGCTCATCAACCTGAACTTCATTCCGAGTTAACTGACCATCTAATGTGAGCGAGAGACTATCTCCCTCCAAGGCAGCCACTCGTTTAACGATATCCATCCCACCATCTGGATCTCGTAAAATAATCAAGTCACCATATTTCAACTCATAGCCTATTCTTAAATAAACTAACAAATCTCCGGATCGCAAAGAAGGCGCCATGGAGTCCCCTTCCACCATCCGAATGCCAAAAACCCATTGGAATAGGGTTATACTTATTAATACCATAAAGATAAGTGAGGCAACCAAACACCATACTAACCCAATCCGCCTCTGCTTTCGCTGAAGGCGACACAGCTCCAAATCGAGCCTTTGTAATCCCTCAGTCATTGCTTTCGGTGATTAAAGCCTCACCACGGCGACAAAGTGTCTCAAATTCCATAGATAAAGCAGCCATAGCAGTTAATTTGTCCTCCATAGCTCGAATAAGAGTTTTAGCCTCCTGCTCAGCGGCTTCCTTGAGCAAGAAACTTTCTTCCCTTGCCTTGGCCAGAGTGGCGGCAGCGGCCTCCTGACATTGTAGTTCCCGCTCCGCCAGCTCATTCTCTCGTGTCTTGTAATCATCCAAAGCAGCTTTCAAAGACTTATTTTCAGCTAACAGGCCATCAAGGTTGCGAGCCTGCTCTCGGATAGTAGCCACAATACGCTCAGACTGCTCTGCACTCGCCCGACTTTGGGCAGCAATGGCCTTATTAACCTTTCGCAGAGTGTCTAACTCATTCTTGAGTCTTGTTTTTTCATCTTCGTGGAACTCCATCAGCGCCCGAATATAGAGCAGGACGCTTTCCTTATCAAAACCACCAAAGAAGGTGGACTTAATGTTATCGATGGATACTTCCATTGCTCCCTATCCTTCTTTCTGCTCACCTTTACGGCGGTACTCTTCCCTACCAATCAGCAAACTTATTACGGTGACAATTCCTGCCCAAAAAGCCAATAAAATAAAGTCCCACAGACAGTGACATATGGTATAAAAGTACACGCCTAACACCAAGCAAAGAACTAGAAGTACTGCTTCAATCACCCAAATAAACGGAAAAGAAAAGCCACGGTTTTCGCCATATTTCATCTCTTGCTTCATTTAAACATCATCTCCTCTTCCTCTGGGTCATGTTTATCCGTCCCATGAGAGTCCCTCTTTCTAAGATACCATAGACGTATTAAACCACCTATTAAGGTAAGCAATATCCAGGGGAACATCCACCAATGGATTGCACATTCTTCCAAAGGAGGCCTGTTTTCAGAAGAAATGGGGTGATGTGTTTCATTATTTTCCGTTATCGGTTCATCCTCTTCGTCTAGCGACCTTCCTTCTCCCAAGATAATCTCATATGCTCGAACATCCATAGGAGGAACCACTATTTCCCCATCTCCTAAGGCAGAAGTAGGCGAAGGTTCACTACTCTGAATTGGAGGACTACTCTCTGATCCATCTGGCGCTCCTGAAGGACTTGGGGAGGGAGACGGTGACGGTGAAGAGCCCGGTGTCGGAGTTGAACTCGGTGTGGGACTAGGCGTCGGAGTAATAGTAGGTGTTGGGGTCGGGGTTGGAGTCAAAGTTGGAGATGGAGAAGGCTGCGGATTAATTATGGGGCCTATCCCCCCTGAATAAGTGGGAAATGGAGAGGGAGACGGCGTAGAACTAAGCTTTACGAGCTGAATAGTAACCTCTGAATCGCTGGTGATACTAAACTCGCCTGTTTCCACCCGTTCATATCCAGGTTGAGAAATAGTCATAATATAATTGGTATCAGCCGGATAAAGGTAAAAAGTCAACTTTCCATCCTTCCCGGTCATGTATCCACCTTCGCTAGAACCATTAATAGGGGGAACAACTCCTATTCCAACCTGGCTGCCATCTATACTGCGAGTAATATTTATCAAAACATTGGGAAACGGGTTACCATTTTCATCCTTGACAAAAACTGTGAACTTTAACCAGCCGGTGTAATCCGGCTGGTTATCGCCATAGGTTTCAACCAAAACCGTGGTGCTGCCTCCTGTTTTAGGTGGCTTTTCCACGATATCGGTAGCCTTTACCGTAACCGTGCCCAGCATCAGCGACAAAGCAAACACCATAACTACCCATCGCTTCAGCATCGCTCGTCCCCCCATTCTCTTTTAACCTTGCTTAGTTTTCTATCGTAACTAAAAGTTCCGTTCCAACAGATCCAATCTCTTCTAGTGTCTCTGGATCGTAAGCTTTAAAATCCGCCACACATATATACTTTCCAGCAGGTAAATCTTGATCTAAAGGTAAATACTCCACATAATAGCCCGGATCAATCAAGCCCGTGGTTAACAATGTATCGCCTGTATCACTGCGAACAATTGTCACTGTAAACGCATAATTATTTCCGGGAATGTTTTCTATACATATGTTCCCCGGACTACTTCCGTCAGGAAAAACAGGTGTAGGGTTAATGGATACATTCAGCATGGACTCGGCTACCTTTCGGTTCAGTCGATCCTGAATTTCCTCTTTAGTCATTCCAGGAAGTAAACCTAATTCAGCGGCTAGTTCCCGCTCTAGTGTCCCAGGTTCTGACTCCGCCTCTGGCGTGCACGTACGTAACAGCAATAGACATATGATTACCAATAGCAACACTGTCACAAGTAATTTAAACCAAGGGAACCGCTTTTTTTTATCTAACTCTTCCGACTTCTTTTTCTCTTCGGTTATCATTCACGTCCCCCTCATCCTTCTACTTTAATCAATATATTAGCTGCTGTAGTACCGATTTCTTCCATCGTCTCAGGATGCAGAGCCCTAAATTCAGCAATGCCATTGTATTCTCCAACAGGGGGAATATTCTCCTCAACCTTCACACTTTCAATGTAAAATCCTTGCTTAATTAGGCCAGAAGCATAAAGCAACTTCTGCTCATTATTCTGGTCTGTATAGTACACATCCACTTTCATTAAATAATTATTAGCAGGTACGTTCTCAATCATTAAATTAACCATTCCGTCAGTTCCAACTACTGGGGTAGGGTTAATAGAGACATTAAAACGACTTTTGTCAATGATACGATTAAGTTCAGCCTGAATTTCTTCCTTTGTTCTGCCAGGAAGAAAGCCTTCCAAGGCATTTCGATCTAACTCAAACTGGCTTACCGGACGGGGCATTCGCCAAAAGAATACTGCTCCCCCAATTAATAAAAGTAATAGCAACAATAGAATTAACGCAACCCATAATTTCTTTCTTGATTTTTTCTTTCGGACCGTCTTTTCCAGATTTTGCAGTTCACCCAAAGCCATGGGGAGTAGCGCCTCCTTGTTTTCTAAGTTTTGAATTATGGTCACTTCACAAGCTCTGTCTCAAAACGGAGATTTCCGTTCCAAGACAGAGCCGGCGAATGCCGACCCACCAACACGTATAATAATTTATACAATTAAGTTCGATAGTTTTAAAGCAATAACCCAAAATCGTCTATTTTCTATCAGTTAAGTAAAAGCACCTTCTTCATAAGCCGTACCAATAACACGATTATTTTCATCTAGAAAAGAAAGAGTATAGCTAATTTTAAATATAGGTACGGCAGACTGATCACTTAACTGCGTGTCCCAAAAAATTTCACCACTTAGAGGAATTTTTAGTTCACTTAAAATAGGGTTATAGGTCTTATCATCTCTATCATTATTCCCAAAGAGGTAATTTTGAACGTTTAATGACACATCGCCTATATTACTAGCACTTAAAGCCATGCTAGGTAGGGCGCGATCACCTAATTTTATTCTAATGTCCCCAGGTTTGGTTAACTCTTCATTGTCATCTACAAGATGCCAACTTGAGTTTTTCTCTGCCAAGCTAATCTTAAGCCCAGTTACTCCAATAGAGGCAGATGTTCCATCCGCATTAAGGGAACGATTGCGAATACTATATT
Organism: Oscillospiraceae bacterium; assembly: GCA_045543215.1. Taxonomy (GTDB): domain Bacteria; phylum Bacillota; class Clostridia; order Oscillospirales; family Oscillospiraceae; genus DXYV01. The sequence continues at coordinate 4,897 of JAZQMD010000051.1, read as the reverse complement.
CCGAGGGAAACGTTAAACTCAGGGTATTCCCTGACTGGGTTGCGGCGCAAGCAACAAAAAGCGGTATTTCATAGCTTATGGTGCTGACATCCGTCTTGACTACCCGCACCCCTACTGCCGTCTGGCCCGAATTCCTCTGAGTGATGCCCACAGCATCCGGCAGCTTTTCTAACGGGGCTTCATTCCAGACTTTTGCCAACGCAACTTCCCCGACACTGGCAACCAAGAAGGTTGCCAGTGTCACGCTAAGAAGCCACCGATATATTTTTTTCATATGTTATCGTCTCCTCTCAGCTTTGGGAAGTCATTTCTTAAACTTGTTAGAAGTCTAATCCTATAGGGATTTGTTTTGAAATTTATATCTAAATATTAGACCTGAGCATCCTCAGCTGGCTGAAGTGGAGTAGTCACAGAATAATCTTCTCCCAGACCAGCCTTAAGGCTACTATCACCAGCATATTTAAACGCACCTTGTCCACTAGTAATGGGATTCCCCTGTGCATCCAATGGAGTAACAGTATATTTTACCTGGAAATGAGGTGCAGCAGCCTCTTCTGCTCGATTAGCAGTCGAATTCACAGTTCCTAAAATCTGAATACGTAAATTTCCCCCAGGAGCAATAGTGTTATCTACATGACGCTGTCCATTCTGCTGATAAAAGCTATTACCAATTCTTCTATAAGTTGCATCCTGAATGAGATTTACGGCCCGTTCCTCACCCTCTGTCCAAGCTGTTGTATTTGGCATAAAACAGTTACCAACTACCAGTGTCATGTGATATGGGTCTTTAGGTTCGCAATCAATTTTAGCCGCTGCGCCTGGATTGCTATAATAAGTTGCTGCATCAGCATCCCAAGGATTGACAATCTTATACTTACTTCCCTTCAACACCTTTAAGGACAGGCCAGTAACAGCAAAAGAGGTTCCTGTGCCCACTTCAGCAGTATTGTGAATAGCACATTCATCTGGCGTAGGAGCTAAAATAGACTTTGAGCCATTTGTAACAGCTATAGTAACATATAGCGGAACCTGGAAACTCACATTTTTTACTTCCTTGACAGGAGCAGTTATAACAGAAATTGTCGTATGACCGTATGCGTTTTTTTCCGCCTCCGTAACTTCAGTAGGATCAGTAACCTCACTCGGATTATTAACAACCTCCCACTTTGCACCCAGAGCAGGGATAGCCAAACTCAGAGAAAGGGCACCAGCCAGAGCAGCAGTCAAAATACGATTCTTCTTCATAACTTGATTTTTCCTTTCTTTTTTAATATTTGATTTTTATATTCCGTAGGGGTCGGGTCTATGTAGTTGGGGTGGGCCCCACCTCCTTAACGGTAATGGTAAGCTCGGTCTGTGCGCTTCCTGCTATTTCTCCCGTCTCCGGGTCAATTGCCTGAATAGTCGCACTGGCCGGATAGCTCCCGGGTTCCAACTCTACATCCAAAGGAACATAGAGTGCTTGCCCCCCGGGGGGCAAAATCGGACTCTCATAGGCTTGCCTGCCGTCATCCAAAGTCACAACTGCCTGAATATTTAGGCTGTTGCTCACTGAACTTTCTAGCAGTAGATCAACCTGTCCACCTTCTTGCATAGAAGGGGCCACGTTTATCTTAAACCGAAGGTTAGATTCGTCCACCTGCTCTTGGAGCAAAGCTTCCCACTCCGCCTCGGTGAGCCGGCTAATAGCCTGATGTTGTTGCACATTAGGGTCCTCAGTAAAAGCGTCCATTCTAGGGGAAATGGTAGCCACAGCCACGCCTATTGTCACTAGAATACCAATAGCTAAGCTTAGAATCATCCAGCGTCTATCTACCCCTCTGCTCATTCCGGGACCACCTCCTGTAGTATAGTACCCGAAGCAAAGTGATCTTCAACCGTCTCCATTGCTATGGCATTCTCAGAATTGTCCTCTGGTATTGTAGGATTTTCTGGATTTTCAAAGACTATGGGGCTCTCCCCTGGCCTCTGGACAACCACAGGACTCTTAGAAGTATTAGGCTCCTTGGCTGAGGCAATATCTTCAGGTAAAACTGAATCTTCTCTCTCAGTAGAGACTTCGGAAACTTCGGAGTCTTTAGAAGCCTCGAGAGGTGTAGGTATCTCCAACTCAAGTTTAGCTTCATTCCCAATAGATCCTTCAGTCTCAACAGGCTCCTTAGGAGCATTAGATGCCTCAGGAGGAGTAAGTACATCTGGCATAGGCAAAGTTTCCGGTTCAATAGGCTCTTCTATTCCAGGTGACACCTCGGGGCTAACTTCTGTAACAGGAGATACTGGAGCCTCCTCTTCAACCAAAGCCTCGACTTCAACAATTTTTTCGGGCTCGACAAGATCTTCGAAAGAAATCGGTGTTTCAAGAGGTATGGGGGGGGAGACCTCCGGTCCCGTGGGCGGCAATCCCGCCTGATCCAGCTGAGAACGATCAAACACTTGAACCTGTACAGCCTCACCGTTTTCATCCACAGCAGTAACACCCTGAAGAAGATCAATATAATTCATATTCTCCAGTTGTTCAACAGTAATCACTAAATCAGGGGCTGTAAAAGTAATCAACTTTTCAGCTTCACTCCCGGCGTGTAAGAGAATTACCTCCCGACCAAAAATCGCAACTAAATTGGCATCCGGATCCTCCACAGCATTAATTTGGGTAAAATCGGTTTTAGTGTCCGCCGTCAGGTCAACCTCAATTTCGGTAGGGATAATTTCGTCCAAACGATAAAGCAAGCGTTGTGACCTGGTGGCCTCCAAATTAGGCTGAGTCAGCAAGGTAATGGTATACCTGGTGCGATCGAAGTCAACATCCTCGACCCAATTGCGAGTTGCCCAGTCACCTTCAGCCGCTAGTTGAGGCGCATAAAACTCCACACCAACTTGAGTCACTTGGATATAGCGTTGGAACTGTCGCAGTTCTGTCCCAGAAGGGCTATGTAATGCGTAGGTTACCTGATATTCATTAATGACGCCGGGATCAAATCCACCGTCATCCACGACGCTCACAGAATAACCCTCTACATGCTTTATAAATCCCACAAGCAAGTCAGCCATTCCCAGGTCTAGGCGCTGGTCTTCATAGGTAACAGCTTCTTTTACCACCACCTGACGGCTGAAAAGAATAGGCGCAGCTGAACCCTCAGCGTCCACAGGCATTTCAAAGGCAACAGACGATCCAGAAGCGGCAAGCACATTAGAGGCCTGTGGAGGAGCATTCTTTGCTGCAGCCTTGGGTAAAAGCCCCAAAATCCCCGGCGCGGCATCCTCAGCACCATTATCCACAGAAGGCCCTGGCTGAGAATCCGACCTATCCTCAGAACCAGATGCAGTCCCAATAGAATCTCTCAACTCAACGGAAGGCTCAACAGGGATTGGATTGAGCGCATAACTCACAGTATAACTTCCCAAAGCGTTGATATCAAATCCTCCCAGATCCTGAACTGACAAAATATACCGCTGAGCATCGTATTCAATCCCAACTAAGAGATTATAGTCAGCTTGTCCTTCCCACAGCTCCAGATCAGAAGCCTTGTATTCCGCTTTTCCTAAGACCAGATGGATTCCAGTCGACCCTGCCGACACTACCAACATCAGGGCCAAAATCATTAAGTAAATATGTTTTTTCTTCATCGCCCGTCACCTCCGTCTGCATTGTTTTTTAGGGTCACATTTATTTAGCAGAGAAATCCTAGTATCCCCACAACTAAAACTCAACACTTTTTCGCTCTTTAATTAATATGTTTGACTCTTTTCTTAACGAAGCAGTCGTGAAGGACACGCAAAAACCAAGCGCATTGCAAAATGTAGGGGAGGTTGTCTTTTTTTGAAGCATAAGCTTAGAAAATGCCTCTATACAACGAACTAGGCTGATAACAAGTTATTCTAATAAACCAAAAATCAACAGACACCAGTCAAAAGATTCCCAATTTTAGTTCCAGCCACTTATTCTCCCATCATAATCATACTCCAACCCACCTTCTTTTGTCAAGAAGTTTTTTCCTTTAATTGAAGTTTTATCCTTTCATATCTATTTATGTAAATTTCAAAGTAAGTTAATCGGATTAATTTAATCTTCCATTATAATGCACGATCTCCTTTATTTTGTCAAGAGTTTTTTTCATAAATTTGTTCTTTTTATCATTATTATGTAAATCAACCAAATTAATTATATTTTTACATCACAATATATAGTGTTTATAAGATTAGAAAAAACAATTTTTATAAATTAAAGATTTCTACTATACAAAATATCAATACTATATATCTCTATATTATCTCCCAACTAATATGCTAAACCACTTTATCTACAGATGCTGTTGAGATAAATAATGTCTATCATCAGGTGCAAAGAATGGCTTATTTTTAATTTGCCCATAAATTGGTAACATTTTTAGGCTTAACCTTTGTTACGTTCTGGCATATTCTTTCGCTTAATTTTTTGGCGGCATATCTCTCAGATTCTCTGCCCTAAGAAGTTTGAAAAGCTGTTAATCCCAGCATAACCGTCATTAATCTCCTAAACCATATCTCTTTGCCCTTTGCCCTATAATCAATAACATCACTTTATTTATAGCATTTCCTCTGAGAATTATGTAAAGTATCTATGTGTCCCCATTTGTCTCTTTCTTAATAAAGAATTTTTCTTTTGTATTAAAATACTGACGGTTACTCTCGATCTATAGGCCCCCAAACCGTACTTACACCGTTTTTCTTACTTTTCACACACTGAAATTTATTATATGGCTCTATCATATGTGTGCACTTTCAATTTTATGATAACGAGTTGCCCCTGAAAGCTTTTTTATTATTCAGTTTTTCTTCTGCAAAAAAGCTATTGGATTTTTTGCAGATATACAAAGCGGAATAATTCTAAATATATTTAAAATATAAACAATTTACAATA
>JAZQMD010000050.1:0-1631 GCA_045543215.1 Oscillospiraceae bacterium | reverse complement strand
AGGAAACAGAGTATGAGTTTTGCTGCCGGACTGCTGGTGGGCGCGGCACTGTTTGGCTGCGGCACCGCTTACGCCGCCGGGATACTGGCCCAGCGCAGCACAAACCCGGTCTATGTGGACGGAAAGCTAGTGCAGCTGGAGGCATACAACATCAACGGCAACAATTACGTCAAGCTCAGAGACATCGGGCAGGCGGTGGATTTCAATGTGTACTGGGATGGGGCCGTTCAGGTAGACAGCGATGCAGCTTACACTGGTGTTACCCCCAATCAAAGCGTTACGACCCAGCCAACCGTAACACAAAAAACCGAGCAAACCTCTACCCAGAAGGACTGGAGCCTTGAGGCAAACCCCGCCATCTTCCACGGCGGCTACACCAGAGAGGCATACAATGTGATCCGTCAGGCGGTAGTGGATCAAAAGGGCGGCAATAGATACTTTACCCCTAACTCGGAGGACACACGAAGTTTTGTTAATATATTGTCCCATATCGGTGAGGCGAATCGTTATCTCCTTACCCCAAAAGACACCATCAACTATACGGTCACGGCAGAACAGCCTGCCATCTATGCCGATGCTGTTGCCTCCGTATCCGGTATGATAGCAGAGATCAATAAACTGCCCTCGGACGCAGATAAGGTGCGCTACATTAATAATGTAATTTGCGATAAGCTCACCTATCAGAACAATGGGGTAGCCACCCCCAATAAGGTATTTGTAACAGAGGGTGTCTTTGCTGGAAACTGTTACGGTTACAGTATAAACTTTAAATTCCTTTGTGATCTTGCGGATATCCCCTGCATCATCGTCTCCAGCCTGACGCACAGCTGGAACATGGTGTATGTGGATGGGGCCTGGTTATATGTAGACTGCGTTGCCAATGACGTGGGAGACGAGTTGGACAGCCGCAATGCCGTGCTTTTGGCACCAAGCGTACAAGGCACTGTCCAGGTTGACGCATATCCCGATATCACAGCCTTTTCTAAGGAACTGCTGGTGCCCGGTTCCACCAAATAAGATAACTTCATTTTCTAAGACCTTTTCGGAACACGAAAAGGTCTTTTTCTTTGCCCAATTTATTTTTGAAAGGAGAAACTGATCCTTGAAAATCAAGAAAAAAGCAAGCCGTATTCTGGCCCTGCTGCTGGCCTTAACCACCCTGTTTTCTATCTTTCAGGCTACCGTGCTGGCCGCTACCATTGCAGATGGGAGCAAAAACTGCACCGTGGAGAAGAAGGAGCGCAACCACTACCTGAAAACAACGGCAGGCAATGCCATCGGAGCCAGTGGCTACAAGTACACCACCAACGACGGGATCACCGGGGTAGCCTACTGCATCAACTGGGGCCTTGCCCAGACCAGCAAGCCTCTGGAGATCACCGGCAAATATACCGCAAGCCCCGCCACCATCGGGGCCTTTGCCAATGGCTACCCCCAACGCTCTCTGGCAGACTTCCTGCAAATATACAGCAACAACTACCCCGCCCTGGTCGGTCTAACTGAGGAGGAGTTTTTATACTCCACCCAGGTAGCGATCTGGGCCACTCTGGGACAGCTTGGCATTGAGGGTACCTCCTTCACAAGCGGCAGGGCCACCATCTCAAACCCCGCCGGGGGGACTGCCCAGCAGC
>JAZQMD010000049.1:0-1554 GCA_045543215.1 Oscillospiraceae bacterium | reverse complement strand
GACAGGAGAATGACCGCCTGGGCCAGGGGGAGCTTGGCCTCTGGTAATCCCAGCTGAAGGGCACTGTCGGTGCATGCTTTAACAATAGAAGCTGCCTGAGGATAAGCCATGCCGATATCCTCGCTGGCGGAACAAAGGATGCGGCGGATAGCGGTGATTAAATCCCCGGCCTCAAGCAGTCGGGCCAAATAATGTAAGGCTGCGTCCGGATCAGAGCCCCGGATGGATTTCATCAAGGCAGATGCAATGTCGAAGTGGTTGTCCCCCTCCCGGTCATAGCGCATGGCGGAACGTTGGGATACAGTCTTAGTATCGGATAAAGTGATGAGTGTTTTCCCTTGTTTAGTCTCAGAAACAGATAGAAGGAGCTCCACTGAGTTGATCGCTTTTCGAACATCTCCTCCACAGGCAGAGGAGATATGCTCCAACACACCATCTTCCCATTCTACTGTTTTACACAGCCTCCGGGATAAAATTGAAATGGCCCTTTCTACTGCGGGCTGCACCTCCCCAGGTGAGATAGGCTTAAACTCAAAGACAGTAGAGCGGCTGAGGATGGCGTTAAACACATAAAAATAAGGGTTTTCCGTAGTGGAGGCGATGAGAGTGATTTTACCGTTTTCAATGAACTCTAAGAGGGACTGCTGCTGTTTTTTATTAAAGTATTGTATCTCATCTAGGTAGAGAAGTACCCCATTGGGGGCCATGAGTGTGCCGACTTCAGCGATCACCTCTTTTACGTCGGATAGGGAGGCGGTGGTGGCGTTAAGCCTATGCAGCGTACGGTTAGTACGCTGGGCAATCAGGTTGGCCACCGTTGTCTTGCCAGTCCCCGATGGGCCGTAAAAGACAAGGCTAGGGATACTGCCGCTTTCGATCATGCGGCGCAGCAGGCCATTTTTGCCCAAAATATGGGACTGCCCCACCACCTCATCCAGCATTTGGGGGCGAATTTCATCTGCCAGGGGACGGTAACTCATGCTAAGAGTTCCCTCCTATTGCTTCAAATTCCATCATTGTCAAGTTAAAATGGAGAGGCGATGCCTCTCCATCCTTACATATGTTCGATTACTCGTAAAGAGGATACTTGGCGGTTAGTTCGGCTACTTGGGTACGGATGGAGTTGGCTTTTGCATCAAAATCGGTGGCCGTTTGCCAAATGAGCGAAGCGATAACCTTCATATCCTCCTCTTTGAATCCACGGGTGGTAGCTGCAGGAGTACCAACTCGGATACCGCTGGTGACCATGGGCTTTTCCGGATCATTGGGAATGGCATTTTTATTAACGGTAATGTTCACCTCGTCCAGGCGCTGCTCCAGTTGCTTACCTGTAACTCCTGCCTTACGCAAGTCTACAAGCATCAGGTGGTTATCGGTACCGCCAGAGACCAAGTCGAAACCTTCAGCCATGAGGCTGTTGGCCAAGGTGGAAGCATTTTTCAGAACCTGCTCCTGGTAGGTTTTAAATTCAGGTCTCATAGCCTCTCCCAGTGCCACCGCCTTGGCGGCAATGATATGCTCCAGTGGGCCGCCCTGGGAGCCGGGGAAGATGGC
>JAZQMD010000048.1:0-2176 GCA_045543215.1 Oscillospiraceae bacterium | reverse complement strand
CATGGCTACGATCCGACTTGTTCGTATCTCCTCCAGCACCTTGGCTATCTCTATGGGACTGACCTCTTCCCAAATCAGGCAGGACCTGTCCTGTTTTGGAGAGTTTGGACAGCAGGGCTATGGTTATAATGTTGAGCGGTTACGGGCGGAGGTGGCCGATATCTTGGGTATGAACCAGCGGCATACCGCTATTATCTTAGGCGCAGGTAATTTGGGACGAGCATTGATTGAAAATTTTCCTTTCTTTCTCAATGGGTTTCGTCTCATTGCAGCCTTTGATGTAGATCCTGCGATTGTGGGGGCTAGGTTAGGTGATATTCAGGTCTACCACGCCGATATGCTGGAGCATTACATTACCGAATACAAGGTGAGCGTGGGGGTGCTAACTGTCCCGGTGTCAGTGGCTTCCAGTATGGCTAAAAGGCTGGTAGCATCGGGAATCAAAGGGATTTGGAATTTCACCAATATGGAGCTTCCTATTACCGAGCCTGACGTAAGAGTAGAAAGCGTCCACTTTGCAGATAGTTTACTTACACTCAGCTATATGATTACCAAGGAGTAAACCATGAAAAAACAATTGTTGGCTTTTCTCTTGGCTGCGTGTATCCTCGCATTGGGATTACGGGTACTGGCGGCAGGAGGATCCGCTCAAGATCCGCTGATATCCTTTCGCTATTTGACCAATACCTTCCTGCCCAAGCTGGAAGAACTTTTAGGTCGCCGGGCTGAGGAGAAGACCCAAGCTATCTATCAGGCGGCAGAGAAACGTCTTCATGATTTAGGGCAACTATATTTGGATGGAGAGAAAGACCCTAACAGTCAGGAAGACTGGTCTTACAGTTCATCTTATGCTGGAAGATCCGTTAAACGAGGTGATGTGATTACCCTTTCCTCTGGATCAAGCCTTTTATGGGATTCCGGCTATGGGAGCTCTACCGACGGGATGGTGGATGTAACCGTAGGCAGGGAGCTTCAGGAAGGGGAGCTATTGGATGCAAGCCATTGCTATTTAAACGCAGCGGAGGATAGGGTAACGGTGACGGTTCTCTCCGATGCGGCATCCATATCCGTTGAAGGCCTTTTTATGCTTACGGAGAGTAGTGAGGATGTGACCGGATTTACAGACCTCCGGTTCAAAGACTGGTTTTATAGCGCGGTCCGCTTTGTCTTTGACCAGGGGCTGTTTAATGGGGTAAGTGATACAGTGTTTTCCCCCAATACTAGTATGGATCGTTCCATGCTGGCAACGGTGCTCTATCGGATGGCTGAACAGCCTGCTGGTGTTTATATAGGAGCTTTTTCTGATGTGACGGAGGGGCAATGGTACACAGCGGGGGTTGAGTGGGCGGCCTCTTGTGGGGTGGTCACAGGTTATGATGACGGGACTTTCCTACCATCCCACCCCATTACCCGAGAGCAGATAGCCACGATGCTTTATCGCTATGCCGGACGATACCTTGACTTAGATACAAGTGAGCGTGGTGATCTATCCTCTTTCCCTGATAGCGCCCAGGTAAGTTTTTGGGCGCAGGAGGCCATTGATTGGGCTGCAGGTACCGGAATTATGGGTGGCTTTGATGACGGAACTTTGAAGCCGCGCAATACCGCTACCAGAGCGGAGGTTGCTGCTATGCTCCAACGGTTAATGAACTTAGTAAACCAGGCTTAAAGGGAATTGGATTTATGAGGGTGCTGCCCCCTCTGGGGGCACCACCTTTTTTCTCCAACGGCATAGGATAGGTTGAGGCGGCGGTAGGGAAGAAAAATCCGCTGCACTCAATTTATATCACGGAGGTACTTCTTTATGGGTAACGGTTGTGGATTTGGCGGCGGCAGCTGCCTCTGGATCATTATCATTTTGGTCATTCTCTTCTGCTGCTGTGGCAATGGCAATGGAAATGGTAACAACAGTTGGGGAAGTTGTGGCTGCGGCTGTGGTAATTGCGGCAATAACTGCGGGAATTGCGGCAGCTGTGGTTGCGATAATAACTGCGTTTGCTAATTAAATAAATTTATCCAGGGTGGGGCTTTTGCTCCACCCTGGATAAATCTTTGGATAATGAAAAAAGAAAAATTAGGACTTGCATTTTCAAATGTTCTGTGGTAATATAGCTAATATATCATTACACAGAATAATTTGTATAACAGTATGCGGCTGTAGCTCAGCTGGATAGAG
>JAZQMD010000047.1:0-12352 GCA_045543215.1 Oscillospiraceae bacterium | reverse complement strand
TCACCCCCATAACCCAGAGGAAAAAGAATAAGAGGCCCCGGCCCGGCCAGGAGGCGGGCTATTTTTTCGGATATGGCGTTTGAATATTTGTACGCTCTAACAAATAGTCCACACTAACACCATATATATTGGCAAGTGCTGAAAGTGTTTCTGGTGGAATGGTATGCTCGCCCGATTCATAATAAGCATAGGTTCTTTGACTGACTTGAATCATTCGTCCAACCTTTTCCTGGGTCCATTCATGATCCTCTCTTAAATCCTGTATCCTTCTGTATTTCAATAAAATCACCAAAAAAAGTATATCCTAGAATAAAATATTCTATTGCATTCTAGAATAATTCATTCTAAAATTCAATAGAGGTGATTTTATGCGGCTAATAACTTACAAGGAAAAGGTTGAACTTTGGGAAAAGGTAATGGGCCAGTGGGTAGACAATGGTGGGATTGAAAATCTATTTGAAGAGGGACGCCGCTGTGATGAGCTCTGGAACGAGGCCTTTGAGAATATGGAAAAAATTCTGGAGCAACTAGGTGTGGAAGAGTGTAAAGAACTGGAGAACATTTATTCCTGCATGAACGAAATCTGCAAGCTGGTTTCTATCCGCATGTTTGATTACGGTGCACAAGATGCTGAAATTCGAATGAAGGCTGATCCCGCACAGTAAATTTCTGCGCGGGGTCTTGTATTTTTATCGATCTTCCCGAAAATATGCATTTCCAAGGCTCGCAGGTGGCTGGTCCTCTCTTTTTCTTCTCAGGCTCACGGCTATCAGAACAATTACCGTAACTACATAAGGCAAAATTTTATATAGCTGATTTGGAATAAAGGGTAGCTGGAGGCGCAGGTAGAGAATCATCAACGCACCAAAGAGCACCGATCCCCAAATAGCATTTACCGGTCGCCACAAGCAGAAAATGACCAGAGCCACCGCTAACCAGCCCTCTCCCGCCAGGCCTTCATGGTTCCAGACACAACCGGCGATGGTCATAATATACACCATACCCCCAATGGCAGAGATGCCACCTCCGATGATAGTGGCCAGGTACTTGTAACGGGTAATATTAATACCTGCGGCATCAGCTGTAGCAGGTGACTCTCCCACCGCCCGCAGATGGAGACCGGAGTGGGTCTTTTTCAAATACCAGCCCATGGCTACCGCTATAAAAACCCCAAAATACACAAAAAAATTATATCCAAACACAAGTGAACCAATTAATGGAATATTCTGTAAAAAGTTTGGAAATGGGGAACCTTGAAATACCTCTTTCAATTCATTGCTGATAGCCACATAGCCACCTGAAGCGGTGCGCATATATTCCCCAATAAACTGCCCTGCACCCGTTCCAAAAATAGATAGGGCCAGCCCGGTGACATTCTGGTTAGCCCGGAGGGTAATGGTGATAAAGCTGTAAATTAGTGCACCGAAGCCTCCTGCCAGGAAGGCAAACAAAATTGCCAGAATTACGGCAACCACACCGCTGGCCTCTCCACCGGCCAAGCTTTCGTAATAGAAGGCCGCGCCCAAACCCAGGGCCCCCCCCATATACATCATGCCCTCCACACCCAGGTTCAGGTTACCGGACTTTTCAGATAAAATTTCCCCCACGGTTCCAAAGAGTAGCGGAGTTCCATTAAGGACAGCGGCACTAATAAGAGCTAATACAAAGTTTACAAATTCATTCATGTACTGTCCTCTCCTTTCCCTTATGTCCACCTCGAAAAATCATTTGATAGTTGATAAAAAACTCACATCCCAGCATACAGAATAAAAAAATTCCGGTAATAATATCTGAGATGGAAACAGGTACTGCCATACGGGTATGAAGGGTACCGGCCCCTTTCTCCAGCACCGCCAGCAGAGCAGAAACACCCAACATGCCAAAAGGATTAAGCTGAGCCAACCATGCCACAGTAATGGCGGTAAAACCTACCCCGGCCGCTACCCCATCATACAAAGTGTTATTAGCCCCGGAGGCCACAATAAATCCAACCAAACCACTGATTCCCCCGGAAATGAACATCGTTCTCATGGTGATATGCCCCACGTTCATGCCCGCATAACGGGCAGTATTCTCACTTTCACCAATGACAGTAATCTCATACCCCTGTTTGGTATAATTCATATAGACATATACCAAAACGGTAAGAATAAGCACAATAATCCACCCGCAGTGGACCCCCCATACCTTGGGCAAAACAGCAGCGGAGTCAAACTGGGGAATGATTTGAGAACCAGGCCGTCCCTCCCACGGCCCACCCTGAAGCCATCTAACAAGACCAATTATAATATAATTCATCATTAGGGTAAATAACGTCTCATTGGTACCCCACCTAGCCTTGAAAAAAGCGGGCACAAGGGCCCAAAGTCCCCCCAAGATGGCTCCTGCCACCCCCATAACAATCAGGAGAGCCCAAGAAGGCATCTTGTCATGCCAGAACAGAGCAAAATAGCTGGCTGCTACTGCTCCAGCAGTAATTTGCCCCTCTGCACCAATATTCCAAAACCTCATTTTAAAACATGGCGCAATAGCCAAAGCGGTACCCAAAAGAGGAATTGCAATTTTTACCGTTTGCCAGACGGCAGTCTTCTTCCCAAGGGAGCCGGAGAGGATGGTTCCATAGGCCTCAATGGGGCTGTTTCCCATAACAAAAAAAATAAAAGCACCAATAGCAATGGCCACCAAGAAGGAGCACCCCCGGATAGCCCACACCATTTTGGGGGATAAGGCCGTCTTACTGCGCCTGGACAAACGAATGAAAGGGGTCTTTTGCTCATGCATAGCCCTCAGCCTCCTTTCCTCCTATTTTGGTCATGAGCAGACCCACATCTTCCTTCGTGGCCTTACGTGCATCTACCACACCGGACACCTGTCCGCCGCACAGAACCATAATACGATCACACAGCTCCAGCAATACGTCCAGATCCTCTCCAACAAAGATAACCGCCACACCCTGCTTTTTCTGCTCAGTCATAAGGTTATAGATGGTATAAGATGTATTGATGTCCAGGCCGCGTACAGCATAGGCACTCATAAGCACTGTAGGGGCAGAGGCAATTTCCCGTCCCACCAATACCTTTTGTACGTTACCGCCGGATAAACGGCGCACCGGGTAGTCCACGCCTGGAGTGGCAACCTCCAACCGTTTCTTGACTTCCTCTGCCAGTCGGCCAGGTCTTTTTCGGTCGGTAAAGGGGCCCTTCCCCTTGTGCCAGGAGCGTAACATCATATTTCCCGTCATACCCATACCACCTACCAGGCCCATGCCCAATCGGTCTTCAGGTACGAAGGCCATGGCTATACCGGCTTGTTTAATTTGCAGCGGTGTTTTCCCCACCAACTGGGCCGGATTTTCCCCTTTCGGTGTGTACAAGATGGAGCCCGACTCGATAGGATAGAGCCCGGCAATAGCCTCCAGCAGCTCCTTCTGTCCCGAGCCGGCAATACCTGCTATCCCCAGGATCTCCCCGCTCATGGCAGTAAAGGTGACCCTGTCCAGCTTTTTTACGCCCTCACCGTCCAGTACGGTAAGGCCCTCCACTGTCAGACGGGGCTCTGGATTCACCGGCTCTGGCCGGTCGATATTCAGGGTAACGGCCCGACCCATCATCATTTCAGTGAGGGCTTGAGGGTTAGTGTCCTCTGTGTCCACTGTGCCGACGTATCTTCCCTTGCGCAGCACCATCACCCGGTCAGAAATTTCCATAACTTCATGAAGTTTATGGGTAATGATAACAATGGCTTTACCGTCAGCGCGCATAGTACGCAGGATTTGGAAAAGCCGATCTGTTTCTTGAGGGGTAAGCACGGCGGTAGGCTCGTCCAAAATAAGCACCTCCGCCCCCCGATAGAGCACCTTTACAATCTCCACCGTCTGCTTCTCGGACACCGACATTTCGTACACCTTTTTGTCCGGATCAATACCAAATCCATATTTATCAGAAATTTCCTTCACCTTTTGGGCAACCTTTTTCTGATCCAGCTTGTTCCCACCCTGAAGTCCTAAAACGATATTTTCTGCCGCAGTAAACACATCGACCAGCTTAAAGTGCTGGTGGATCATACCAATTCCGTAATCAAAGGCCTCCTTAGGGGATCGAATCCAAACCGGCTTGCCTTCCACCAGAATATCCCCTTCATCAGGAAAGTAGAGCCCTGCAAGCACGTTCATCAGGGAGGTCTTTCCGCTTCCATTCTCCCCCAGCAAGGCCAGTATCTCCCCGCGATCAAGCGTAAGATCTACTCTGTCGTTTGCCAACGACGAGCCAAAACGCTTGGTAATATTCCGCAGCTCAATTGCATGGACAGTTTTCAAGGCTGTCATCCTTTCTTTGATCCGCGCCGCTGGGAAGGGTCGCGGGAAATTGGGTAATATTTTCTTTTACATGGTATCAAAACTGCAACTCTGACGCAAGTATAAATACGGATTTTGCTATGTAAGGCCTTAATTAGAGGCTTTTCCCCTTTTAAATAACCCGTCTCAACTTTCTTCATATCCTAGTCAAAGAGGGCTGCCTTCGCAGCCCTCTTTTTAGATTGGTATAAAAATTTTAATATGCCTCATTGAGCCACTCAATACCATCGATGCGCAGCGCAAAATAGGGGGCAGACTGATAGTAAGATTCATGATAGGCCCCATCGAACACGGCCTCTTCAGAATCTGGGGTGAAGTCGCCATCGGTATCCAAGGCAAGGGAGGTAGTCACTTCAGCGCCATCCACAGTAAAGGTGGAAGTATCAAATACCTGGAGTTCGCCGGACTTAATCTGGGACTCTACCTCGGCCAATTTTTCGGCAGTACCTTCGGCTGCAATAGCCTCGTTGAGTGGGGTCATAACCACAGCGCCATCATTCATACCGTAACACCAGTCTTGCTCCAGAGTGCCACCGTTGACAATGCTCTCAATGGCATGGGTAAAATAGACCTCCCAGTCGATACGGGTGCCAATAATAGATGCCTCAGGAGCCACGCCACTCATATCATTGTTATAACCGGTATGGAAGGCACCCTTCTCTTGGGCCGTAGTAGCAGGGGTGGAATTGTCCGAGTGTTGGGAGATCATTATACAGCCTTCATCACACAGGGCAGCGGCTGCGTTGCCCTCGGCAGTAGCGTCAGACCAAGAACTCACATAGGAAACCTTCATGGTTACAGAAGGGCACACCGACTTTGCTCCCAGATAATAGGCAGTAAAACCGGAAATAACCTCAGCAAAGGAGAAGGCGCCCACATAACCGATAACAGCCTGGTCAGCAGTAATCTCCCCTGTATCAATCATCTCCTGCAACTTCATACCCGCAGCCACACCGGCCAGGTAGCGGCCCTCATAGATGTTAGCAAAGGCATTGTGAGTGTTGTCCAGGCCGTCGTTCCAAGAAGCCTGGTTGGTACAGTTGACAAAGGTAATCTCTGGATAATCAGGGGCTACCTTGAGCATAAATGGCTCATGCCCGTAGGAGTTGTTGATAATGATCTCACAACCCTCCTCGGCCAGTTCCCGGTTGGCATCCTCACAGCCAGAATTCTCAAGAATGTTGTATTTGGTTTCCCATTCCACCGTGATGCCCTTGGCAGCCAAAGCCTGAGTAGCAGCCTCCTGTCCACGGATAAAGTTGTAGGTATAGCCTTGGTCATTCTCATCACCAATGCAGATCAGCCCCACCTTTATAGTCTTACCCTCGGGCACTTCAGCATCGGGATTGGGACTTTCAGGAGCACCCGATCCGCTTTGCTGAGCCGAGTCATCGCCAGAACCCCCACCACCACAGGCACTCAGACCTAAGGCCATGCTCGTGGCCAGCATTAATGCAAGAATGCGTTTTTTCATGTTCATTTTCCTCCTTAATTTCTTTTATCTGCCTTTCCTTTATTTACTCGGCCTTATCTGCCGTAGTAACACCTGATTAGCCCTCCCACCTGGAGCCTACAGCTTATGCTCCTCCGAACCATTAACCTGAACTTTTTCAGGCCCTGTTAGTCAGAAACGTCCACTACATGTTGCTACGTTGGTAGGGAATAATAGCTAGGTCAATCGCAGAATTCTACGCCAGTCTCCTCACTCATGGACTTGACCCGTGCTAAGGATTCAACCCGCACACCCAATTCTCGGATCATCTCTCCTCCTGACTGAAATGCCTTTTCCACGCAGATACCTGCCCCCACCAAGGTAGCACCGGCACTGTCAACCAGATCAATCAGTCCTTTGAGTGCTGAACCATTAGCCAAAAAATCGTCGATCAGGAGTACCCGATCCTGAGGGCGCAGGAACTCCTTTGATACAATGATATTATACACTTTACCATGGGTAAAGGACTTCACCTTAGCAGTATACACGTCCCCATCAATATTTTTTGTTTTGTTTTTCTTAGCAAACACTACAGGCACCCCGAAGCACTGAGCCACCACGCAGGCCACCCCAATACCAGAGGCTTCAATGGTGAGTATCTTTGTCACATCCGTTCCGGCAAACAGGTTTTGAAACTCTTTTCCCATCTCAGTAAATAGCCCCACATCCATCTGATGATTTAGAAAGCTATCCACCTTGAGAACATCATTTCCTCTTACCTTACCGTCCTTGCGAATGCGCTCCTCAAGCAGCTTCATTGTGCTTCCACTCCACTCTCTGCTCATAATGATATCAACCGTACTGTTTGTCGAAACAAAGAAAGCTGGCTTCATTGTATCAAACATTTTTTCTCTCGTCACGTACTTTTTTTCAAAAATAGAAGATTTTTCTTTATTAGGTTAAATTTTTACAGAGCTTTGCCTTCTTTTTTTCTTTTTTCTGTTACAATTATCACACTTCTACCAATGTCGAAGACTAAATTCATGAAAGGAATCTATTTATGGTTAAACAACAGTTGTTCAGAGAATTCCTTCTTATGACCCTAGGTTCTGCCCTAGTGGCTATCGGTATCTATTTTTTTCAATTTCCCAATTACTTTTCCACTGGTGGTGTTACTGGTTTGGCAGTACTCCTTTCCTCCTTTCTCTTCGGTCTGTCCACCTCCTCCCTGGCCAGTGTAATAAATCTGGCTTTTTTGTTTCTTGGCTTTTTAGCCTTGGGTCGTGGATTTGGCCTTCGCACCATATACTGCTCCCTTCTTTTTTCAACATTCCTTTCAATGCTTGACCATTTCTTCCCGCTCTCTAAACCGCTTACCAATCAAAAGCTACTAGAACTCTTTTTTGCCGTCCTTCTCCCCTCCTTTGGCTCAGCTATCCTGTTCAATTTAGATAGTTCCACTGGAGGCACTGATATTTTAGCTATGATTTTAAAAAAATTTACCAGTTTAGACATTGGCCGAGCCCTCCTCCTGTGCGATGTAATCATCGCTACATCGGCTCTGCTAATATATGGGTGGGAAACCGGCCTTTTTTCTATCCTGGGTCTTATTTTAAAATCAGTACTGGTCGACGGGGTAGTTGAATCCCTCAACCGAAGAAAAGCTTTTACTGTTATTACCAGCCATCCTCAAACCGCCTGTGCCTTCATTACCACCCAACTTAGTCGAGGTGCAACTGTTTGGCGCGCCGAAGGAGCTTATACCCATATAGAAAAATATGTGATTTTAGTCGCCCTGTCCCGCTCCCAGGCGGTATCCCTTCGCCGTTATCTAAAGGCCGAGGATCCAGAAGCCTTCCTCCTCATTGAAAACTCCAGTGAAATATTTGGAAATGGTTTTTTGCAAATATGAAGTGTATTGCTAAAAGTTATCCCCAAGTTTCTCTTTGTAATTTTCTCAATAACATGAATCATTTGCTCTTTTTTGTTCTTTTTTTCTTTTCCTGCCAGAATTCTACATTTCCCATGTTTTTTGTGTGGTATTATCTTTCAAAAAAGGAGGGTTTTTTATGGTTTTATTTCAAAAAAAGACAAAAATACCTACAGGAACAGCAGTTCTTACCCTTCCCATCTCCACAATTTCTCCAAATCCAAACCAGCCCCGTCGAGTATTTTCACCCGCTGAGTTGGAGGAACTAGCCGATTCAATCCGGGAGCTGGGTGTAATTCAGCCCTTAACTGTTCGGAAAACAAACCAGGGCTGGGAACTCATAGCCGGGGAGCGCCGTCTGCGTGCGGCAGCTATGGCCGGCCTGGATACAGTTCCCTGCTTGCCGGTGGAGGCTGATGAAAACCGCTCATCTATTATGGCCCTGGTAGAAAATGTTCAGCGAAAGGATTTAGATTTTTGGGAAGAAGCTTTGGCCTTGGACAAGCTTATCTCCACAGGCGGCCTTTCCCAAGAAGATGCTGCTAAAAAAATTGGAAAATCTCAGTCAGCTGTTGCTAATAAGCTGCGTCTGCTCAAGCTACCCACTGATGTGCTTAAAGCCCTGCGGGACAATGGCTACACCGAGCGCCATGCCCGGGCCTTGCTTCGACTTCCCAACGCATCTGCCCAGCGGACAGCTGCCAAGCATATGCTGGATAGAAGACTTAATGTAGCCCAAACTGAGGAATATGTTGAAAGCCGACTTTTACCCAGATCCAAAGCCCAGGCTTGCAAGCCCATTTACCGTATACGTGACGTACGACTTTTTCTCAATACCATTACCAAAGGTCTATCCATGATGAACGCTGCAGGAATGAACGCTCACTATGGTCGGGAGGAGACGGAAAATGAAATTTTGCTTACTATTCGCATTTCCAAGTAGGATTTGATACTTAAAATCTTTTTAGTTGTTTCACGTGAAACATATAAAATTAGCCTCTTTCCTCCTCTTTTTTTGAAAACGGTTGAAAATAACACCGCCTTTGTTTATAATAGAAAATACCGTGAAAAATCCTGAGAAAAGGCGGTATCCCAATTATGTCTAAAACCATTGCAATTGTTAACCAGAAAGGTGGTGTTGGTAAGACCACTACCTGTGTTAATCTGGCAGCGGCCCTTACTGCTTTGGGCTCTAGGGTTTTGGTATGTGATTTTGATCCCCAAGGAAATGCTACCTCCGGCCTAGGGGTAGACAAAACCAATACCTCCCCCTCAGTTTATGATGTGCTTATCAACGGAGCAGATCCATCCAGGGCTGTGGTTCAGACTCAGTGGGCTCATGTACTTCCCGCCAACAAAGCCCTATCGGGGGCCACGGTGGAGTTGATCGCCATGGAGAACCGGGAATATCGCCTGCGGGATGCCCTATTTTCTCTAAAACATAACTATGATTTCATTTTTATAGACTGTCCTCCCTCTTTGGAATTACTTACCCTGGATGCCCTTTGTGCGGCGGATGCCCTACTGGTTCCTGTCCAATGTGAATATTATGCCTTGGAGGGATTGAGTGATTTACTCTATACCGTCCGCCTGGCTAAGCGATCTCTTAACCCCAAGTTAGAGATGGAGGGGGTGCTGCTTACCATGTACGATGGGCGTACCAATCTATCCATGCAGGTTGCTGAAGAGGTTAAGCGCCATTTCCCCGGAAAGGTTTATGCCAGTGTCATTCCCCGTAACATTCGTTTATCTGAAGCTCCCAGCCATGGTAAACCGGTAAATGCCTATGACAGCCTCTCACGCGGAGCAGAAGCTTACTCCGCTTTGGCAGCGGAAGTTCTGGCCCAGAATCAAAAGTTGCTTCAACCGTTTTAATTTCTAGGCCTGGATATTCCACGGTAGCTTAGGACGAAAGCCTCACTAACACAAAAAGCTATACAGTTTGTGATAAAAACCGTACCAACAATAGGTAAATGTAATGTAAAAAAGTGTCCGAGCCATTTTAGGCAGGGAGGTAAACTATAATGTCATCAAAACCGCGCGGCCTGGGCAAAGGCTTGGGTGCCCTTATGGGAGATGCCGCACTTTCTACCCAGGAGGGGGGCTCTCTCTTTCTTCCTATCTCTAAGGTAGAGCCTGGTCTTAATCAGCCCCGAAAATATTTTGATAATGATACCCTTCAAGATTTAGCCGACTCCATACGAGAACATGGTGTAATACAACCCTTGACGGTACGGCGCTTGTCCTCCGGCTATTATCAGATTATTGCCGGAGAGCGGCGGTGGAGAGCTTCCAAGCTGGCTGGTTTGACAGAGGTTCCTGCCGTCATTATTGAGGCAGATGACAAAAAAGTTATGGAACTGGGACTGATTGAAAACCTTCAGCGAGAGGATCTAAATCCTATGGAGGAGGCCGAGGGATACGAGGTTCTTATGAAGGATTACGGCCTCACTCAAGAAGAAGTATCCAAGCGCATCGGTAAGTCAAGGCCAGCCGTGACCAATGCCTTGCGTTTGCTTTCCCTTCCCCAGGGAGTACGTCCTATGGTAGAGGATGGCCTGCTTTCAGCCGGACATGCCCGGGCGGTACTCTCTATTAAAGGTGGAGAAAAGACACAGCTGGCTTTCGCTGAGTTTGTAATAAAAAATGCCCTGTCGGTACGTCAGGCAGAGGAAAAAGCTAAGACCTTTACCCTCTCTCCCGCAGAATCTTCTTCCAAAGCTGACGATCCTAACACTATTTACATTAAGCAAGCAGAGCAATCCCTTTCTGATCGGCTGGGGCGCAAGGTGACCATCTCCAACGGTAGAAAAAAGGGTAGACTGGAGTTAGAGTTTTACGATGTTGACGACTTAAACTCCCTTTTGGACTTGTTGGAAACTCTTCCAAAATACACAACCAGAAGGAAGGAAGAAAACCTATGAGCGAGGAAAAACAGTCCTCCCAGTTTCCCCAGGAGAATGCCGAAGATAATTCCTCCCTCAAAAAAAGAAGTTCTGTTGTAACCTATTTAACAGTACTTTTTGCCGCCGCTTTTCTCTTACTTCTCATGGCCTACTTTATGCAGCAGCGGACTAATGAAGAAACCATTGGGAACTTAACTCAATCCATTAACTCAATTCAAACCTTGGAAGATGTAATTCGGGAAAATCTTACCTTAGGTGAGCGGTTTGAACAAATGGAGCAAAAATTAGAAGAAGCTGACCAAGCTCTGAAAACAGAGCAGCGTAAGACATCTTGGGCTCAATCCCAGACCCTGGCCTTGGAGGAACAGTTGTCTGCTCTTTTCCTTTTGGAAAAATTGGAATATCTTTGCCAGACTGGGCAGTATGAGTCTGCCCGCAAACTGGATGGCTTGGGTGAGCAGTTTGTAGAGATTTTGACCTTACTGGATGAAGCCAACGCTGATCAATATTACCCTAACCAACCCACCTTAATTCAGCGTTATGAACTTTTAATGGAAACTTTTGAGAAAAACGGAGGATAATTGTTTCACGTGAAACAATTATGGCGGGAAAACTTTAATATTACTAATTAAGGAGAGGTTTCTCATGCTTGATATCAAGCTTATTCGCGAAAATCCTGAGTTGGTACGCGAAAACATTAAAAAAAAGTTTCAAGAAGAAAAGCTGCCTCTGGTAGATCAGGTCCTAGATTTGGATAAAGAAAACCGCACTGTCATGGCTGAAGCCCAGACCCTTCGTACTGAGCGCAATGCCTTGAGTAAACAGGTTGGAGTACTCATGGGACAGTCCAAACACGATCCTTCAAAGAAAGAGGAAGCTGGGACCCTTAAAAGCAAAGTAATAGCTCAGGCCGAGCGTTTAGCCGCCTTGGAAAAACGAGAGAATGAACTGGCTGAGGAGATTCGAAAAATTATGCTGGTTATTCCTCAAATTATTCATTCCTCCGTCCCCCTGGGACCCGATGATAAGCATAACGTAGAAATCCAACGCTTTGGGGAGGCTATTGTACCCAACTTTGAAGTACCTTATCACACCCAAATTATGGAGTCCTTTGGGGGTATTGATCTAGACGCCGCTGGACGTGTATCCGGCTCCGGCTTTTATTATCTGTTGGGGGACATCGCCCGTCTCCATGAGGGAGTTCTGGCCTATGGCAGAGACTTTATGATTGACAAAGGCTTCACCTACTGCATTCCTCCCTTCATGATCCATGGAAATGTGGTAGAGGGAGTTATGAGCCAGACTGATATGGACAGCATGATGTACAAGATTGAGGGAGAAGACCTCTACCTGATTGGCACCTCTGAGCATTCTATGATCGGACGCTATATTGATCAAATTATTCCAAATGAAGCTCTACCACAGACCCTTACCTCCTATTCTCCTTGCTTCCGCAAGGAAAAAGGCTCTCATGGAATTGAGGAACGGGGAGTCTATCGCATCCATCAATTTGAAAAACAAGAGATGATCGTGGTGTGTAAGCCTGAAGACTCTATGGACTGGTACGAGAAAATGTGGCGCTACTCTGTGGAACTGTTCCGCAACCTGGACATTCCCGTACGTCAATTGGAATGCTGCTCCGGTGATCTGGCCGACTTGAAGGTAAAGTCCTGTGATATCGAAGCGTGGTCTCCACGGCAGCAAAAATACTTTGAGGTCTGCTCCTGCTC
>JAZQMD010000046.1:0-4258 GCA_045543215.1 Oscillospiraceae bacterium | reverse complement strand
GGCCTCCGACTTCGTTATTGCCGCAGATATTAATCTTATTCCTACTTATCCTGGTCAACGCTTTCTTCGCTGCAGCGGAGATTGCCCTGCTCTCTCTTTCTGAGACTAAGCTGAAAAAGCAGATAGAGTTAGGAAATCGCCAATCCAAGCGTCTGCTTAAACTTGTGCAGTCTCCCGACCGGATGCTGTCTACCATTCAAATCTGCATCACCCTGGCCGGCTTTTTAGCCTCTGCTTTTGCCGCTGACACCTTCTCTGATCGTTTCGTCTACTGGATGGTGGAGAAACAGGGCTTTGATGCCATTCCCACCGCTACCCTCAAAGGCATCACCGTAGTCCTTATTACCATCATTCTGTCCTATTTCTCTCTGGTATTGGGTGAGCTGGTCCCCAAGCGTGCAGCTATGAAAAAGGCCGAATTCGTGGCTAATTTCACCGGTGGTGCGGTATATGTGATGTCCATCCTGTTCCAACCCGTCATCTGGTTTTTATCCAAAAGTACCAATGGCGTACTACGCCTGCTTGGCATTGACCCTACCGCCAGCGCTGAGGCAGTCTCTGAAGACGAGATCCGTATGATGGTAGACCTAGGGGAGGAACGGGGTGCTATTCAATCCAACGAAAAAGAGTTAATTGAAAATATTTTTGAATTTAATAACACAACTGCCGAAGACGTAATGGTTCATCGAACCGACATGGCTATGATCTGGGTGGAGGACCCAGCTGAGGAGATCATCAGCATCATCCGACAGTCCGGCCTATCCCGTTTCCCCGTCTACAATGAGGATGCTGACGATATCATCGGCATCCTGAACACGCGGGATTACTTGCTTAACACCCAGCTGTCCCGGCCCAAACCCTTCCGTTCTCTCCTACGCCCAGCCTATTTCGTTCCCGAATCAGTGCGCACCGACGTGCTTTTCCGAGATATGCAGAATAAAAAAGTACACATGGCCATTGTGGTAGACGAATACGGCGGCACCTCCGGCCTGGTGACTATGGAGGATTTGCTCGAGGAGATTGTGGGTAATATTTACGATGAATTTGATCCCATGGAGCGGCAGGAAATTGAGCAGCTGGAAGAAAACCTATGGCAGGTATCTGGCTCTGCCGAACTGGAGCTGGTAGCCGAAACCCTGGAATTGGAACTACCCAGGGACGAAGAGTACGATACATTAGGCGGACTGGTTTTTGCCCAGCTTTCAGTCATCCCCGAGGACGGCAGCACTTTTCAGGTGGATGCTCATGGCCTGCATATTCATGTCACCCAGTTTACCGACCGGCGGGTAGAGCAGGCCTTGATTTCCAAACTCCTTCCTCAGGGAAAAAAAGTGGAACAAGAGGATTAACCCTTTTTACAAACGATTCATTTTTCAACTAAATTTTTTCCTTTACTCTCACACGTATGCGGAATTTAAGTAAACCTTTGGCTGCAAACGCATAAGCTGTGTTTGCAGTCATTTTTTTATTGTAACATGCCTATTTTTGGTGTATGATAATATTACTAAAATTTAAATCTTTAGGCCGCCCCCTTATGTGCAAAGGAACAACGGCCCAACTTTCAAAGGATGGTAACACCTCTATGAAAAAAACGAAGATCATCTGCACCCTTGGCCCCGCCTCTAGCGATGAAGCCACTATACGCGCCCTGATCTTAGGTGGCATGGATGCCGCCCGGTTCAACTTCTCCCACGGCACCCATGAGAGCCACCTGTCTCTGCTTAACCGGTTTAAATCCGTACGGGACGACTTGGGTCTGCCTGTCGCTACCATCCTGGATACTAAGGGACCTGAGATCCGTATCAAAACTTTTGCCTGTGGTTCCATTGAACTGAAAGAGGGAGATTCCTTCACCCTGACCACCGCCCCCTGCGATGGCGATCAGGAGCGGGTTTCGGTCACTTATGAGGATTTACACCAAGAGTTGTCCTCCGGCTGCCGGGTACTCATTGATGACGGCCTTATTGAACTAATGGTGAATGATGTCCAGGGCCCGGATATTCAGTGCACCGTGGTCAGCGGTGGCCCCCTATCCTCCAACAAGAGCATTAACATCCCTGATGTAAAAATCCCCCTCCCCGCGCTTACTGAGAAGGACAAAAAGGATCTGGCCTTCGCTGTAGAAAACGATTTCGATTTTATTGCCGCCTCTTTTGTACGCAAGGCTGCCGATGTAGAAGCCATCCGGGATACGCTTCGCTCCCTAAATGGCGAAGGGATCAATATCATTGCAAAAATCGAAAATCGGGAAGGTGCAGACAACCTGGAGGAAATTATCGCTGCTTCCGATTGCATCATGGTGGCCCGGGGCGATCTGGGGGTGGAGATCCCTGCCCACGAAGTTCCCATCCTTCAAAAACGGATGATTAAGGCCAGTGTCCGCCAGGGAAAACCGGTAATCACGGCTACCCAGATGCTAGACTCCATGATTCGTAATCCCCGCCCCACCCGGGCAGAAGTCTCCGACGTTGCCAACGCCGTATTTGACGGTACCTCCTGCGTTATGCTTTCTGGGGAGACTGCCTCTGGCAAGTACCCTGTGGAGGCACTGGAGACTATGGTCAATACCGTCATCGCCGCTGAAATGACCACCGATTACTGGAAGCGTTTCCGGGATGTCCCCTTCCTCCCCGGTGACTCCATTAACGATGCTATTACTCACACTTGCTGTTTGACTGCCATGGATCTTCAGGCCGCCGCTATCTTGGCTGCTACACAGTCTGGCTACACCGCCCGGATGATCTCCCGCTTCCGCCCCAGCTGTCCCATTGCTGCTGTGACCACTACGGAAAAGGTGCGCCGCCAGCTGGCCCTTTCCTGGGGTGTCTATCCTTATCTATCCGGCAGCGTAGACTCCACCGATCGCTTGTTTTCCCTGTGCGCAGAGTGTGCCCGGAAAGAAGGCTTTGTGGTCCCAGGTGATACAGTGGTTATCACAGCCGGAGTGCCCATTGGTCGCAGCGGCACTACCAATCTCATTAAGGCTCAAAAACTGGAGTGATCCTCACATATCTAGGCCCTTTCCAACTCCTTCTAAAAGAATCACAGATTTTATATGCTTTAAAATTCTGCTGTGGTATCTATTTTATCGGGAGTCCCAACGGGTAATGGCTTAGGATATTATCCTAAAAATAAAAACAGGGCCCGCCAATTTGACGGCGGGCCCATTTTATAGCCGTCTTACAGTCGCTTTAGGTCATTAAGTACGTCCCGGATGAGTACATTTGGCAGCCAACTACCTAAAAAATCTGCCAGTTCTCCAAGGGTCACTGACCTGGCCCGATTCTGTATCGGATGCTTCATAAGCATAGGGAATCGGCGCTGGAACACCCCTCTTGACTTAGGGTTATCCCACAGTTCTCCCAAAGTGATTTCCTCATTTCGCAAATCCATCCGTCTCACCTCCCTCCTTTATCCTATGCACAAAACCAATTTTCATTGCCAATCCTTTGAAAAATGTGATATACTATATACCGTTATCTTTTTCAAGGAGGTGTACAATGGCAAAACGCAAAAGTATGAAAGGTCCAGGCTTTCGCCATGTGGAGCACTCTGTCCTTATGGCAGCCTTCTATATTTTCCTTCGACTGTCGGTCATCCTTATGTTAGTGGCCCAGTTTTTTAATAAAAATTATGAAAACATGTTCCTGTGCATCCTTACCCTGATTTTGTTTACCTTGCCTGCCCTCCTTGAGCGCAAGTTAAACATTGACCTGCCCGATACCCTGGAAGTCATCATTCTCCTGTTCATCTACGCTGCGGAAATCTTGGGTGAGATTCGGGCATACTATATTCAGTTTCCTTATTGGGATGCCATGCTTCACAGTCTTAACGGCTTTTTATGCGCCGCCATCGGCTTTTCCCTTGTTGACATGCTTAACCGGGAAAAACGTTTTTCCCTTAACCTCTCCCCCTTCTTCATGGCAGTGACTGCCTTCTGCTTCTCCATGACCATTGGTGTTCTATGGGAGTTTTTTGAATTTGCTATGGATCAGCTGGTTTTATTTGACATGCAAAAGGATACTGTAATCAACACCATTTCCACCGTAATGCTCGATCCCAATCAGGGCACTAAGGCAGTTACCCACGAGAATATTACCGATGTAATCCTGGTATATGCCGATGGTACACAGGAATCTTTGGGTCTGGGCGGCTATCTGGATGTAGGCATTATCGATACCATGAAAGACCTATTTGTCAATTTTATTGGTGCGGTAATATTTTCTTTTGTTGGCTTCTTTTATGTTAAAAATCGAGG
>JAZQMD010000045.1:0-12380 GCA_045543215.1 Oscillospiraceae bacterium | reverse complement strand
GAGAGTGATTTTGTATATCAATCTGACAACGGAATCTATTCCATCGAAAGGAAGGCAGCCGTATGAACGGCATTGAAATCTTATTAGAGGAACACAATAACATCCTTACCTTTGTTGAGGTTGTACGCAAGATATGTTGTGAAATTTTAGAGGGACAGCCAATTGTAGAAGAAGACTTCCGGGAAGTCATTCAATTCGCTCGTTCCTATGCCGATAAACATCATCATGGAAAAGAGGAGCAGATCCTGTTTCGTGAGATGACAGCGCAGCTTGGCCCATTAGCCGTCAATTTGATCCAGCACGGTATGCTGGTGGAGCATGACATGGGACGGTTATATGTCAGCGAACTGGAAAGTGCTTTGGAACGGTATCTGACCGATCCAAACACCATGGATAAGCTACAGCTTCTCACGGGGGCGGTAGGGTATACAAATCTTTTGCAGCGGCATGTTGAAAAAGAAAATAATGCTGTTTATCCTTTTGCGCAGCGAAGTCTATCACAAGAAATTCTCGATACTGTAGATGCCGAAACGCAAGCGTTTGAAGACCTTGCGGCAACAGAACGGGAAACCAGTTTGCAGCTGCTAAGAAAATTAGCTTTAAAATATGCTTAATTGAGGACAGCCCGCTTTTCGAACATCTTGTCGAAAAGCGGGTTTCTCTATGCGTAAAGTAATACTTTTAGAGAGAAAAGAAATGAAGTTTAAGTAGATAGAATAAAAGTGCTCAGAGTCCCCTATTTGGCTGCCGGGAAAAGGGAAGATTTACATTGGAAGTACTTACCCCTTGCCTAAATTTCCTGAGAAGGTTACAATTTGGTTACAAGAAAGGAGTGACCAAAGGATGAATCTGAAGAAAAAACTGACCGCTGGTGCGCTGGTTTGCTTGCTTGCGGTTGGACAGGCCTCTGCTATAACCTTGAACATGGGTGGATCGGTAATACCATCTACTGGAGAAACGATATTGATTAATAACAAGACCTATGTCCCCCTTCGGACGGTATCTCAGAAGTTGAATCCGAACGTGCAGGTGGAGTGGAAGAGTAGGACGGCTTTTGTCACAGCCCAAGGTCTTAATTTGACTGCTAAGGTGGGGGGGCGCTGGCTGGAGGCCAATGGTCGCTGTTTTTACGTGGAAGATGGGGTGCGCTTGATCAATGGTTCAGTTATGGTTCCGATCCGAGCTTTGGCTGCTGCAATGGGGGGGCAGGTGGCATGGGATTCCAAGAGCAGGACGGTAACGTTAATAAGGGGGACAGGTGTGCCTCAGGCGGCTTCTTATGGAGCAGATGAACTTTATTGGCTATCTCGGATCATCTCAGCGGAAAGCCAGGGAGAGCCCTTAGAAGGAAAGCTGGCGGTGGGTACCGTGGTGCTTAACCGGGTGGCTAGCAAGGAGTTTCCAAATAGCATTTATGATGTGATCTTTGACAGACAGTGGGGTGTCCAGTTTACCCCAGTAGCAAATGGGACAATTTACAACCAACCAACGCAGGAGAGCGTGGCGGCGGCTAAACTGTGCTTGGAGGGAGTGCGGGTAGCAGGGGAGAGCCTATATTTCCTTGATCCGTCCAAGAGCAGTAATTTCTGGACTATGGAGAACCGAACCTATGTTACCACCATCGGATGTCATTGGTTCTACGCTTAAAAGAATAATTTTCCTAAGCTGTAAGCGTTGGAGCGCAAGGGGTTTACTGCTTCGACAAAAAAAGTAGTTGTAAAATTGTTTTCAATGAGTTACAATACGGTTACAATCAGAAACAAATGGAAACAAGGAGCGATTGTATGTTGAAGCGAACCCGATGCTTTTTACTTGCCCTATCTACAGCCTTTTGTTTAACTGTAGTGGCCCTGGCCTCCAATACGGAGGGGGGGATTACTCAGGCAGAAATACAGGGTCCGGCGCTTTACGTGAATGAGCAGCTGATTCAGGATGCTGGCCTGAATATGATTGACGGTGTAGCCTACATGCCTATCCGGGTCTTTTTCGATAAGGCCCTTCCTGGGTGTCAGGTTGAGTGGGTCAACGGCCAAGCAGTGGTGACAGGTTTGACTGCTCAGGGAGAACCACTCACTGTTACTGCACGTCCTGGTAATTGTTATGTGGTGGCCAATGAACGATATCTTTATACAGCCAGCCATGTGCGTACCATTCAGGATTTGACTATGGCTCCGGTGGCCGTTTTGGCCCAGATTTTCTCTGGGAGTTCTGTCTGGAGTGATCAGGATAGCTACTATGTGCAGCTGGGGGAGGCCCTTTTAATCTCCGGTAAGAATTTTTATGACCCAACTGCTCTGGATCTGCTTGCCAGGCTAATTCATGCCGAGGCAGGAAATCAGTCGATGGCAGGGAAGATCGCAGTTGGTAACGTGATTTTTAATCGGATGGGGGATCCAAGGTTTCCCAGCACGTTGTATGATGTAATTTATGCGAAAAATCAATTCTCTGTGGTGAAAAGCGGTGCCATTAACCGTACTCCCAGTGAAGTTTCTTTAATCGCAGCAAAGCTGGCTATCGAGGGCGCTGAAGTAGTGAGGGATGCGTTGTATTTTCATCGTAGCGGACTAAACTGCTGGGCATCGCGTAACTGCACCTACGTCACAACGATTGGTGGACACGATTTTTATGCATAGGCATAGGATTAGTGTGGGGGCCTTCTTTTGGAAGGTCCCCCATGTTTTTTGGGGAAAACGATTGACAGTAGGGATTAGTTATAGTATAATAACTTTCGAAATATAAGCATATCTCGGATATGGAGAGGTGTCCGAGTGGTTTAAGGAGCCGGTCTTGAAAACCGGTGACTCGTTAAGAGCCGTGGGTTCGAATCCCACCCTCTCCGCCAATTTAATCTGGAGGACAGTTTTGTCCATTTGGAGAAGTACCCAAGAGGCCGAAGGGGCTCCCCTGCTAAGGGAGTAGGCGTGTAAAAGCGCGCGAGGGTTCAAATCCCTCCTTCTCCGCCAAAAGTGCTTAAAACCAGCTAAAAATGGCTGGGTTTAAGCACTTTTATTTTTTATTTAGTTGATTTGAGAATGAGTTAGCTGCCCCAGAAAATTTTCTCAAAAATCGAAAAGTATAATTCTATAGCTAGCGTTGTAGTTAGCATTTTTAGAGTTCTTTTCCTTTTTCTATTGCGCTGACTGCGGCATGAGCCAATTTGCTGCCTAGGTGAATATATCTTTGGGTTGTTGAAAATTTGGTATGCCTCATTACTTCCTGAATGACACTGGGGGAATATTGCCAAGAGCTAATGCAGTAGCTGTTATGTGGCGGCAAGAATATGGGGGTAGATCGCTCACTCCAGCCCTTTTTAGGAGTGCGTGGTACTCATTATAAAAATTGTCTTTCTTCATCCCGATTATATATCCTATTTTGCTTGCACTGTTTTCAACAAGTGCAGAAAGTGCGGGTTCTATCATGGGAGGAAATACAATTGGGGTCTCTTTCCGTTTTTTGTCTTTAGACCGCACCTAATAATTTCCTGATTCCCCCAGTCTGTCATATTAGCTTTTAACGCCATCAATTCTCCAGGCATCATTCCAGAATAGATCATGAGCATTACAAAGCCGATAAAGGTGTTACCATTTCCTTATGCGGCCCAAGGCTGAACACATGGCTTACCAAGGAGAGCATCATCCATTGGAGATTACTGCCAAGGATGTGGTCGCGTGGCAGAACGAGATCCGCTACTAGCCTGCAAGTCAATCCAGCGCAGAAGGTCGGTAAACATGGGCAGCGAGGAGCGGCGTGAGATGCCATGATGGACAAGCCGCTGTCTTACTACGTTTTTGAAATGCTTTACTGGTGCGGGATCTGGGTGGGGGAGCTGCTGGCCTCATCCCGGTGGACTTCAACTTTGAAGCGGAGACAGCCACGATATGTAGGAGAAATCTATTATGGCATTATTCGGTTTTGGAAAGAAGAAAGCGGAAGAAAAGCAGGTTTCCACTTGCGCCTGCAAGGTACGGGAACGAAACCTCAGATCAATCAAGACGCTGTGCGGCTAGTAAAACAGCTTTATGGCATCGATATGGAGCAGACTCAGTACAGTAAGACCATTGACAGATACCAGCTCCTGATCTTGCAACCTCTATGGGGGTGATATGGGGTACCCCTTTGTCGGCAGAGCGTTTGATGATGATTGGGGGCTGCCAGACCTAACAGGGCAGAGTGATAAAATGTTCATAGAGGTCATTCGGCAAATTGAAGATAAGATCTTATCGATAAAAGCAAACGTCGTAGAGCAATAGTTGAAATATTATGTGGGGAGATCAAAGGGGACTCCCCACAGCTTTTTGTAATAAAGCGACATGGATAAACGTAGTGCTTGATGGCTTGGAAACAAAGATCATTTTATAAAAATGTATATTTGTTAGATTTTTCTATGGCTGTAATATAGTGAATTTGTATGGCGTTAGCTTTTGTGGATACTTCTTTCGCTTATGAGGAAGATAGTATAATCGTCAGAATATAACAAAATCTGATAGAGAGTATGTAATGGTTTTGTAAAAAATATTCCGATCATTTGAAAATGGCCAGGCATAATGATATAATAAAAAATCCAAATGGTTGGCTTTGGTCACTTGACCATTTTGATTGCAAAAATTTCCAGACATCGTAAAATTATGAAGGTTGGTATCGAATGAAATAAAATTGCTTCATATGGAGATTTATTTGATAAAAGGGCAAGCTGTTCTGATTGATTTGATCTGGGAAATTGTAAATTTAATGACGAAAGGAAACACCTCATGAAGCGAGACGGACTGACTGCTCAGCAGGTAGAGGAGAGCCGACAAAAATATGGCGAAAATACATTAACACAAATACCTCTAGATCCTCTCTGGAAAAAGATTCTTTATGGATTTCTGGATCCGATGATTATGATTCTTCTGGTAGCATTGGCGGTCCAGGTGGTTTTGTTTTTTCTTAATGAGACAGAATGGTTTGAACCGGTGGCTATCTTTGTGGCAATTATGATTGCAAACGGGGTTTCTTCCGTTAGTGAAAGCAAGCAGGAGGGGAAGGCCTCAGCCTTAAAAGCTGAGGAAGAAGCAAAGCAAATAGCTAAGGTGATTCGTGCCGGCCAGCTGACAGAGGTCCATGTGAGCCGAATAGTGGTAGGGGACATGGTGTTTTTACAAGCTGGAGATAAACTTCCGGCTGATGGTGTGGTGGTAGAAGGCGAGGTCAAGGTAGATCAGTCTGCTTTGAATGGGGAAACGGAAGAAGCTGCTAAGACTGCTATTTCTGAGGGTGCCAAGTATAATGCCAAGGACTTACTCAACCCCTATTATGCCTATCGGGGCACAGTGGTCTGCGGTGGAGAAGCCTATCTGGAGGTCAAGGTAGTAGGGGATCGAACCTTGTTTGGTCAGCTGGCCCTAGAGGTGCAGGGGGATACCAGGAAGACCCCTCTTCAGGTGAAGCTGGAAAAACTTGCCAGGCAGATATCGACCTTTGGTTATATTGGTGCCATTGCGATTATGGTAAGTGTCTTGGCTAAGACTTTGTTGTCTGGTAATATACCATATGGGATTTATGAATGGATTCGTCTGGTCATGAATGCGGTTACAGTAGCCGTCACCGTCATTGTTTGTGCTGTGCCGGAGGGACTACCCATGCTGACCTCTATCCTGCTTTCCTTTCAGAGTCTGAAAATGGCGAAGGATAATGTCTTAGTGCGCAAGATCAATGGTTTGGAGACTGCGGGCAGCTTGAGTATCCTTTTTAGCGATAAGACGGGTACCATCACGGAAGGGAAACTTTCTGTGGTAGAAATGGCAACGGGTAACGTCAGAGTGTTTGATAAGTTGAAGAAGCTGCCAACGGCCCTTGCAGCAGATGTAATCACCGGGATCGGTGTGAACAACAGTGCTGTGGTCAGTGAAGGGGCAATTATCGGAGGTAATAGTACAGACCGGGCACTCATGGCTTTTTTGGTGGCCTCAGATGTAGCTAATACCATGACAAAGGAAGAGGTGCGGAGTTTTAACGCCTTTGACTCTACAAAAAAGAGCTCCAGCGTCACCTTGTTGCGGGAAGATAGGCGGATTACCTATGTAAAGGGCGCACCTGAGAAAATTATTGATAGATGTACCCGCTATTTAGATGAGTATGGCAACGAAAAGGATTTAGTGGAAAAAAACTATCTTGCAGCTTATATTAATACACAGGCTGGTCGTTCTATGCGCCTTCTTGCCGTTGCCAAGTCGGAAGGAGAAAGGGACGATGGGGATCTGACTCTGATTTGCGTAATCAGCATCCGTGACAATGTGCGCAAGGAGGCGGCAGACGCAATTCGGGAAGTGCAGAACGCCGGAATTCAGGTGGTTATGGTTACTGGGGACCGCAAGGAAACCGCAGTTTCTATTGCTAAGGAGGCCGGTTTGCTGTCCAAACCAGAGGACATTGCCCTCACGTCTGCGGAGCTGGCGGAGAAAAGTGATGAGGAGATTAAAAGAATACTGCCCCATCTCCGGGTGGTATCCCGAGCGCTTCCGACAGATAAGAGTCGGCTTGTGCGCGTGGCGCAGGAGCTAAATCTGGTAGTCGGCATGACAGGGGATGGAGTGAACGATGCTCCAGCGCTGAAAAAGGCGGACGTGGGATTTGCTATGGGAAGCGGCACGGAGGTGGCCAAGGAAGCCGGAGATATTACCATCTTGGATGATAACTTTGCTTCCATTGAGAAGGCAATCCTTTATGGCAGGACCATGTTTAAAAGCATTCGTAAGTTTCTAGTTTTCCAGCTGACAGTGAATGTCTCAGCAGTTTTGACCTGTTTTATTGGTCCGCTTCTTGGTGAAAATGTGATTTTGACCGTGATTCAGTTGCTGATGGTCAATTTGGTTATGGACTCCCTTGCAGCGATTGCCTTTGGCAGTGAGCCAGCGCTTAAGGAATATATGAAGGAACAGCCAATTCCGCGTAATGAGAGCATCGTAAGTAAGGGGATGTTGATACAGATTGTCATCAGTGGGTTGTATATTACCTTCATTTGCCTGGCAGTTCTCTTTGTATCACCCATTCGGAATTTGTTTGGAAATGTTGACATTACCTACCTGAAGTCGGCTATTTTTGCAATTTTTATGATGTCTATCACCTTTAATGGATTTAACGCAAGAAACAGCCACATTAACCCTTTTAAGGGATTGGGACAAAATAAAAATTATCTCTGGGTCATGCTCTCTATTTTTATTCTCCAGTTTGTGTTTGTGAGCTTTGGTGGAGAAGTGCTCAGTGTAAAGCGGTTGTCTATAGAGTCTTGGATTATTTGTGTTGCTTTGGCTTTTTTGATTATTCCTATCGACATGGGAAGAAAACTGGTTATGCGTTGGTGGTTTGGTGGTTAAAAAGGATATTTTCCTTAAATTTAATTAAAAGAGGATTCACTTCCCGTTGCTACCTTTCATATATTGTTAATAGTATAGATGAAGGTGGATGGACGATATGGGCTTTTTAATGCGCTATATGGTTTTCATGTGTTTGACTTTGTTGGCTCCTTTGTGTCCGAGGAGATGGTGGGGTAAGTACGGACGTTTGCTTACGGCAGCTTACTTCTCTGTTTCGGTGTTAATTTTTACATTATAAAGCTTGTAAAATCCTCTGAGTAAAATAAAAGCCTCGTAAAGGCTGTTGGCCTTTACGAGGCTTTTAAAATGATTAGGAAGTTTATAAGAACTTCATTAGATCGATTCCTATATGGAAGTTTAAAGGGGGCTTTACCGCTTATTGGACTTTCTCCAGATGCGCATTTTTTCAGCTTCCGCAATAAGCTCGTCACGGAAGTCCGGATGGGCGATGGAGATAATCATTTCAGCCCGCTGCCAGGTTGTGGTACCCTTCAGGTTGACCAGACCGTACTCGGTGGCCAGGTAGTGGATATTAGAGCGTGTAGCGGTGATAATGCCGCCGGGAGTGATATAGGGGGTGAGGCGGCTCTTGAGTGAACCATCTTTATTCTTCACGGTAGAGGAGCAGCAGATGAAGCTCTTTCCACCCTTGGAGAGGTAGGCACCTAAAACGAAATCCAGAGCGCCGCCAGCACCGCTGATGTGACGGGTACCAGAGGATTCACTGGCCACCTGGCCGAAAAGATCGACCTCAACGGCATTATTGATGGAGATAAAATTATCCAAGGAGGAGACAACTCGAATATCATTGACATAATCAACAGGAGCGGACATGCAGGCAGGATTATTATCCAGATAGTCGTAGAGTTTTTTGGAGCCGGCTGCAAAGGTATAAACCTGCCGCCCCTTGTCGATGGCTTTCTGGGCACCAGTAATCTTGCCAGCCATAGCAATGTCTACGAAGGCATCTACATACATCTCGGTATGAACACCAAGATCCTTCAGGTCAGACTGGGCGATAAGTATACCAACTGCATTGGGCATGCCACCAATACCAAGCTGGAGACAGCAGCCGTCATGAAGCTCGGGCAGAATGAGTTTAGCAACGGCCTGATCTACCTCAGAGGGAGTGGAGGAGGGCATTTGAGCGATGGGAGGATTGTCACCCTCTACCACCATAGCCACATCGTCAATATGTACGCCTACTTCAGAGCCGCCCAGGCAAACAGGCATATTCTGATTGACCTCCACAACGATGGTGTCGGCCACCTCGCACAAAGCACTTAGCTGGGAAGAACTCAGGCCGAAGTTAAACCATCCGTGCTTATCCATGGGAGCTACCTGAATGAAGGCCACATCTACATGCTTGATGTTTTCACGGTAATACCTTGGCATCTCGGAGTAGCGCAAGGGCTGATAGAAGCAGAAGCCCTTTTCAATAAATTTGCGTTCGATCCCACTGGTGTGCCAAGAGTTCCAGGTCAGCCGCTCGGTCACATCGGGTAGTTTTGTGACCTCTGGTTGCCACAGGGCAACGCCGCCTCGGAACTGCAGGTTGGTCAGGGAGGGATCAGCAGCCATCCGCTCGGCCAGGGCTTTGTCCAGTGCGACAGGATGGTTGGCACAGAAACCGTAATCAACCCAGTCTCCTGTTTTAACCACTTTTACGGCTTCGGCGGCAGTGGTCAGCTTTTGTTTATATAATTCTTGATAGTCCATCTAAGTATCTCCTCTCAAGTGAATGATATAAAACCTTCTATGACTATGGCATAAAATGTAATAAAAGTCAAGGAAAATATAAAAATAATTTGTTTAAGAATACATATTGTGAAGAAAAAATTTAGCTGGATTTTAGGTAAAAAGTATGCTGTCGGTGGAAAATTCATGCCACCATGACGTAATGATGCCTAAGTTAGATGGATATCAGGTGGCACGTCAGGTGCGGGCCAGCCGATGCGCCACACCCATTTTAATGTTTACCGCCAAATCAGAACTGGAGGATCGGATAGAGGGCCTCAACGCTGGGGCTGATTATTATCTCACCAAGCCGTTCTACACAAGAGAACTGCTGGCCTGTATCAATGCACTGCTGCGCCGCCGTAGTACACCGGCTTGGGAGGCGGCAGGGAACTACGAAAGAATTTGGGTGGAGAGTAGTAGTGGGAGAAAGACATTTTTCGTATATCTTCCGTTGGCATAAATTATGCTTTCATGAAAAGTAAATAAAGATTATGTAATTTAAGGACCACGGGTAATGCCTGTGGTCCTTAAATTACACATATATACATTTGTTTTTAATGAAAAAGGGAAACACCCGTGCCTAAGAAGACACGGGTGGGAGAGTTTCCCTGGTTCGGAACATTAGGAGGAAAAGGAAGTTAGCTATACCTAACTCATGAGCTTATGTTAGCACAGGCTAACCTACTTGTCAAGTAGTTTTTTATAATTTTTATGTTTTTAAATTGGATAAGAAAGGGAACTGACGAAATCAAAGGGAGAGTAGACCAAGATGTTCCAATAAAATTTTTGTCCCCAGAAGGAGGAGTACGAATCCACCCAAAAGTTCGGCTTTAGACTGGAAGTGTGCGCCAAACATACGTCCAAGCTGTACACCCAGTATAGATAGTAGGAAGGTAACCGCTCCAATAATACTGGCTGCCGGGAGGATATCCACCTGTAGGAAAGCGAAGGAAACCCCGATAGCCAGGGCATCGATGGAGGTTGCCAGGGCCAGCACGACCATATCCTTAAAGTGTAGGGAGGCGTTACAACTTTCTTCGTCATCCTTCAAGCCTTCCCGAATCATGTTAGTTCCGATGGCACCAAGGAGGAAAAAGGCGATCCAATGGTCAATATGGGCTACTGCATCGGCAAAGACGGAGCCAAGCAGATATCCGAGGGTGGGCATCAAGGCCTGGAACAGACCGAAATACAGACCGACAAGTGCCGCATTTCGCCAGTTCAGTCTACGAAGGGAAAGGCCTTTACAGATAGAAACAGCAAAGGCATCCATGGATAAGCCAACGGCAATGAGAATCAATTCTCCTAAACCCATAAAGATCACGTTCCTTCTTTTCATTGTTACTGATATGCGTATATGCGTGGGGAAAAGAAAAAATGAGGCTTATCCGTGCCGACCACGAATAAGTCTCATCCTTAAAAACCGGGCCAGACGGTAGAACCGCCAGTATGTTAACCAGGCTACGCTTCCAAGCAGCGCGGACTATTCCTTTATTTGAGTTTATTTTATTGGAAAAGAGAGTAATTAGTCAAGGGTAATCAGTCAAAGGTAGATTTATTCACAATTATCAGGTAAACTGGGAATAAAATTCGCCGGGATCCGGCAGGATGGAGGAAGGAAATGGAACCTTTTATCTCGTTTGATAATGTGGTCAAATGCTATCAGATGGGAGAAGTCGTTCTGACGGCGGTGGACGGCGTAAACTTTGAGATTGAAAAAGGGGAGTTTTGTGTCATTGTTGGGCCTAGCGGAGCAGGAAAGACTACAGTGCTTAACATGCTAGGCGGTATGGATACTTGTACAGATGGGCGCATCTTGGTGGATAATGAGTTGGTGAGCGGGTATAGTCCACGGCAGCTGACTACATATCGACGGTATGACATCGGCTTTGTGTTTCAGTTCTATAACCTGGTACAAAATCTGACTGCCCTGGAAAATGTGGAGCTTGCCGCCCAGATCTGCCGGGATCCTCTGGATGCGGCCCAGGTACTGGAGCATGTCGGTCTTGGGCAACGGTTAAACAATTTCCCCGGGCAGCTGTCTGGTGGTGAGCAGCAGCGGGTAGCCATTGCCCGCGCTCTGGCCAAAAATCCAAAGCTTCTTTTGTGCGATGAGCCAACCGGAGCTTTGGACTATGTCACAGGAAAGGCGATTTTAGGTCTGCTTCAGGATACCTGCCGTAAGCAGGGTATGACCGTGGTGGTCATCACGCATAACATGGCCCTCATGCCTATGGCTGACCGTGTGATCCAGATTAAGAACGGGCGGGTAGAACGTATGGTGTGCAATGAAAGCCCCACGCCGGTGGAGGAAATTGAATGGTAAGGGGTAAGAATCGACTGTTTACTGATGCTCTGCGGGAGATATGGAATACAAGAAGTCGTTTTTTCTCTATCTTCCTGCTTGCGGCATTATCGGTGGCTTTTCTGGCAGGGTTGCGAACTACTTCTCCCAACATGAAATATACTGCCGATCTTTATTTTGACCAGCACAATCTGATGGATGGCCGGGTGTTATCCACCTTGGGACTGACCAAAGAAGATTTGGAGATTTTGGCCGCCCAGCCCGGCGTGGAGGCTGTGGAAGGGGGGCAGATGGTGGATGCGGTATGCGGCGAGCGAATCTTGTCCGTCCAATCCTTGCCGGATCAGATGAATCAAGTGGCTTTGACCGGGGGACGACTACCTCTCAGTGCTGATGAGTGCGTGGTTGAGCGTAGTTTTCTGGAAGAGACGGGGCTGGAGGTTGGAGATACGATCACCCTTGATTTGGCGGCATCCGATGCGGAGGATGTGCTGGCGCGGGAAAGCTATACGGTAGTGGGCACAGTGGATAGTCCCATGTATATTTACGTGGATCGGGGCAGTTCCACTTTGGGCACTGGTAAGGTGAGTGCCATTTTATATATTCTGCCAGAGAATTTTACTGCGGAATATTTTGGTGTAGCCTATTTTACCGTGACGGGTATGTCGGAACTGGACAGCTATGCAACAGACTATGAGGAGAAGATGGATTCCTTTTTGGCGGGGCTGGAAGGTTTTGCTAATCAGCGGGCTGCCTTGCGCTATGAGGAAGTGGTGGGAAAGGCCCAGGGCGAGCTGGACAGTGCCAGGATGGAGTATGAGCAGGCAGAGGCAGATGGGAAGGCAGAATTGGCTGATGCTGCTCAGGAACTGGCAGATGCCCGTAAGGAGCTGGATATCGGCTGGTCTGAGTATAATGGCGGCCGCAGGGAGTTGGATCAGGAGACTGCTGGTGCCAGGCAAGAACTAAGGGATGCTTTGGAG
>JAZQMD010000044.1:0-37664 GCA_045543215.1 Oscillospiraceae bacterium | reverse complement strand
AAAGAGGGCGATATCGTCAGCATTGATGTGGGTGCCTATATTGATGGTTTCCATGGCGACTGTGCTGCTACCTTCCCATGTGGGGAGGTAAGTGCTGAGGCCCTGCGTCTCATTACCGTCACCCGGGAGAGCTTCTGGGAGGGGATGAAGCAGGCGCAGCCCGGACAAAGAATCTCTGATATTTCTCACGCCATACAGGATTATGTCGAAGGGCATGGTTACTC
Organism: Oscillospiraceae bacterium; assembly: GCA_045543215.1. Taxonomy (GTDB): domain Bacteria; phylum Bacillota; class Clostridia; order Oscillospirales; family Oscillospiraceae; genus DXYV01. Next base: position 37,440 of record JAZQMD010000044.1, on the reverse strand, counting down.
CGTGGTACGGGATTTTGTAGGTCATGGCGTAGGTAGCAAACTCCACGAGGCACCTGAGGTTCCAAACTATGGCCCAGCCGGTCACGGTGTGCGGCTCCAGCCGGGTATGACCCTGGCAATAGAACCCATGGTATGTGCGGGAGGATGGAGGGTAAAAGTGCTCTCAGATAAATGGACTACGGTTACTGCGGATGGTAGTTTGGCAGCTCATTATGAAAACTCCATTCTCATCACCCCGGAGGGGTTTGAGATTCTCACTACCGTGGGAGAGCCTGACCTATGAACTTTGTAAGAGCACAGATCGTCCGCTCCCTGGCCGGCAGGGACAAGGGAAGCCTGTTGTGTGTGTTAGACACCGATGAGGACTTCCTTCTCCTGGCTGACGGGAAGCAAAGACGGGTGGCGGCACCTAAGCGTAAGCGTGCCAAACACGTGGAGCTGGTGGGAAATAGTTGTCATCCGGCCATTGAGAAGGTTCGAACCGGTGCGCTGGTTCAGGACCGGGAGTTACGCAGCGCACTTGCCGTCCTGCGAGACGAAATGGAGGTATGACCCTTTGGCAAAAGACGATATGATAGAGCTGGAAGGCGTCGTGACCGAGGCTCTGCCCAACACAACTTTTAAAGTGGATATTGGAAATGGACACATCATTCAGGCCCATATCTCAGGCAAGTTACGAATGAATTTCATCCGGATCTTACCCGGCGATAAGGTAACTGTTCAAATGTCGCCCTATGATTTGACCCGGGGACGAATTACCTGGCGCACGAAGTGATGGAAAGTAACTGAGTCGCCCAAAATAGGTGGGGAATAAAGGATTTCCCCGGTAATTAAAAAATGGTTTGCGTCCACAAGACGCATTTTGCAAGCATCAACGACCGAGCCGCTGCAAGCAGGCATCCCCAGGGGCCTTGCCCCCGGCGGGAGCCAATCGCAGATATTTTGTCCAAGGGTGAGCGAGGGAACTTATCCATTTTGGTCATTAGCCTTAAATAAATGGAAGCAAAGTATGCTTTGTAGCAGCGAGGGGCCATCAGGCATTTACAGGAGGTTAACGAAATGAAAGTAAGACCGTCTGTCAAGCCCATGTGCGAGAAGTGCAAGATCATCAAGCGCAAGGGCAGGGTTATGGTCATCTGCGAAAACCCCAAGCATAAGCAGAAACAAGGTTAAAGGAGGGGCAAAAGGAATATGGCACGTATTGCAGGAGTCGATCTGCCTAAGGATAAGCGCATCGAGATCGGCCTGACCTATATCTTCGGCATCGGGCGTACCAGCGCCAATAAGATTCTGAAGGAAACCGGTATCAATCCCGATACCCGGGTCAAAGACCTCAGCGATGAGGAGGAGACAAAACTACGTGAGGTCATTGCTAAGGACTATAACGTAGAGGGTGACCTGCGCCGCGATCTGGCGATGGACATCAAGCGGCTGACTGAAATCGGTTGCTATCGCGGACTGCGTCACCGCCGTGGCTTGCCCGTCCGGGGCCAGCGCACGAAAACAAACGCTCGTACCCGTAAAGGGCCAAAGCGTACTGTCGCCAATAAGAAGAAGTAAAGGAGGGATATGAACTATGGCGAAAGCTACCGCAAAAAAGGTTGTTCGTAAACGCCGCGAACGCAAGCATGTTGAGAGGGGCCAGGTCCATATCCGCTCTTCCTTTAACAACACTATGGTCACCGTCACTGATACTAATGGGAATGCCCTGTCTTGGGCATCCGCCGGCGAGATGGGTTTCCGTGGATCTCGTAAATCAACTCCCTATGCTGCACAGACGGCAGCTGAGACTGCTGCTACTGCAGCCATGGAGCATGGTCTGAAGAGCGTGGAGGTGTATGTAAAGGGACCTGGATCCGGTCGTGAAGCTGCTATCCGTGCCCTGCAGGCTGTAGGGCTGGAGGTCACCCTTATTAAGGACGTGACCCCTGTCCCTCACAATGGCTGTCGGCCCCCCAAGCGCCGCCGCGTGTAATCTGAGAAGGAGGAACAAAGCATTATGGCTAAAAATATGCAACCCATTGTAAAGCGCTGCCGCGCTTTGGGTCTTTCTCCGGCTGTTATGGGTTACACCGGAAGCAGCAAACGGGAGTCTAACCGTAATCCTGGCCCTCAGCGCCGGAGCAAGAAAAGTGAGTACGCGCTTCAGTTGACTGAGAAGCAAAAGGTCAAGTTTGTCTACGGTATGCTGGAAAAGCAGTTCCGGGCTTACTATGAGAAGGCCGCCCGCTCCAGTGGCAACACCGGTGAGGAGCTTCTGTCTATGCTGGAGTGTCGCCTGGATAACGTAGTTTTCCGCCTGGGTTTTGCCAATACCCGGCGAGAGGCCCGTCAGCTAGTCAATCATGGCCATTTCACCGTTAACGGTAAGCGGGTGGATGTCCCTTCCTACTTGGTTAAACCCGGCGAGGTGATCGCAGTAAGCGAAAAAAGTCGTTCTACCACCCGCTTCAAGCAGCTTAATGAGGCAGGAGCTTCCCGCAACATGCCAAAGTGGATTGAAAAGGCCAAAAATGTCCCATTTGAGGGAAAAATCATTGCCAAGCCTGCCCGCGATGACATTGATTTCGATGTCGCGGAGCACCTGATCGTCGAGTTGTATTCCAAATAATACACACCCTCGCAGCAAACAGGTACCCGCGGCTTTGTCCGCCACAGTTATAAGGAGGGTAACACGATATGGTAGAAATCCAAAAGCCGTGCATTGAATGCATTGAGGCCACAGGAAACGACGCCTACGGTAAATATGTCGTAGAGCCGTTGGAGCGCGGCTACGGAACCACCCTTGGCAATTCTTTACGCCGCATTCTTCTGTCCTCTCTGCCTGGCACCGCAGTGACTACCATTAAAATCGCCGGTGTACAGCATGAGTTCACCACTATTCCTGGTGTGAAGGAAGATGTTACTGAGATTGTCCTCAATGTGAAAGGCATTGTTGCCAAACTTCATAGCGAGGGAATTAAGACTGTATATATCGAGGCTAGCGGTGAGGGGGAAGTTACGGCTGGGGATATCAAGGCTGACGGTGAGGTAGAGATCCTCAATCCCGACCATCACATTGCAACCTTGGGCCCAGATGCCAGTCTGAATATGGAACTCACCCTCTCACAAGGCCGCGGTTATGCCACTGCCGAACGCAACAAGTCACAGCAGGCCATCATCGGCGTCATCCCAGTGGATTCGGTATATACTCCGGTAAGAAAGGTCAACTATACTGTGGAGAATACCCGAGTGGGAGACCTGACTGATTTTGATAAGCTGACCTTGGAGGTCTGGACCAATGGTACCATTACCGCACGGGATGCGGTTTCTCTGGGGGCTCGTATTTTGGTGGATCACTTTGCCCTGTTCACCGACTTGTCGGAAACTATGGGCTCTAAGTCCACTGTGGTGGAAAAGGCCGAGGCACAACGGGACAAGGTACTGGAGTTGACCATTGAAGAATTGGATCTGTCGGTGCGTTCCTTCAACTGTCTTAAGCGGGCTAATATCAACACGGTAGAGGATCTAATCTCAAAAACCGAGGACGAGATGATGAAGGTTCGCAATCTGGGCCGCAAGTCTCTGGAGGAAGTCATCAACAAGCTGGCGATGATGGGGTTGTCCCTGGCCAGTGAGGAGAACTGACCGGGTGCCTCATGGCCCCATTTTAAGCCCTGTCATAAAGGAGTGAAAAAAATGTCCACCCACCGTAAGCTTGGCAAGCCAACGAACCAGCGTATGGCTATGCTTCGCACTATGACCACCTGTCTGCTGGAGGCTGGTCAGATCACCACTACTGCTACCCGTGCCAAGGAGGTTGCTCCTCTGGCTGAGAAGATGATTACCTTGGCCAAAAAGAATGATCTGGCTGCTTACCGTCAGGCCTTGGCCTTTCTCACCAAGGAGGATGTGGCCAAGCAGCTATTTGATAAGTTGGGACCCAAGTACGCTGACCGTAACGGCGGCTATACCCGTGTGGTCAAAATTGGCCCCCGTCGCGGCGATGCCGCTGAAATGGCCATTGTGCAGTTGGTATAATTGCTATTTATTTGTGTGAGCACAGGGGCAGCCGCTTGTCGGCTGCCCCTGTGCTCACATATGATATATAAATTAGAGATGGAGTTGATTCGTCCTTTATGGGCAGTGACAGTATTTTCATGGTGGGTGCTCTGGTAATCTTAGTAGCCCTGTCAGCCTACTTTTCCGCCACCGAAACAGCTTTTTCTTCTTTGAACCGGGTGCGGCTGCGTGCCTGGGCGGAGGATGGAGACCGTCGGGCCGCCCTGGCCCTAAAGCTGGAGGAGGATTATGATCGTCTCCTATCCACTATCCTCATCGGCAACAATATTGTTAATATTATGTCCACAACCATTGCTACCATTTTCTTTACCGACCTACTGGGGGACTACGGACCAACCGTGTCTACGGTGGTACTCACTCTGGTAATTCTTATTTTTGGAGAGATATCCCCCAAAAGCCTTGCAAAGGAAAATGCCGAGGCCTTTGCTATGCTTTCCGCTCCACTTTTATGCGTTTTCCTTGCTCTTCTGAGACCAATAAATTTCCTGTTTATACAGTGGAAAAAGTTATTGGAAAAGGTTTTTCATAAGGGGAATGGGCAAGGTATCACCGAGGCTGAGTTAATTACTATGGTGGAACAGGCTGAGGACGAAGGTGGACTTGATGAGGAGGAAGGTGAGCTCATCCGGGCAGCGATTGAGTTTCATGACTTGGAGGTGAAGGAGATTCTTACTCCCCGGGTAGATATAGTGGCAGTAGAGGAAAATACGACTATGGAGGAAGTGGCTAAGATTTTTGTGGAAAGCGGCTACTCCCGTCTGCCTGTGTACCATGAGGATATGGATGAGATAGTGGGCATTCTTCTGGAAAAGGATTTTAACGCTGCCCGTGCCCATGGGCAGCGGGATCTTACAGCTATCATGAAACCGGCGCTATGCACGACCGGAAACACCAAAATTTCGAGCTTACTGCGAATTCTTCAGCGGGAGAAGGCACACATGGTCATTGTAGTGGATGAATATGGTGGTACCCATGGATTGGTTACCCTGGAAGACATTATGGAGGAATTAGTAGGGGAAATCTGGGACGAACATGACGAGGTGGTGGAGCTCTTTAATAAACAGGAGGACGGTAGTTATCTTATCTCCTGCACTGCCGACTTGTCCGACCTATTCGACCTATTTGCCATCCGTGATGAGAATTCTACCGCCAGCACCATCTCAGGATGGGTCATGGAGCAGGTGAGCCGGATTCCCGAGAAAGGGGATCGTTTTGTGGCCGAAGGGCTGGACGTTATAGTCACCAAGGTAGAACACAGACGAGTGATGGAGATCCAAGTGAAAATACTGGAGTCGGAAGAGAGTCCAAAGCCTTAAGGGAAATTGGGGAGTTGGTCATTAGGCCAGCTCCCTATGTACCTTTTCATAAAAAAGAAAGGCTTGAGAAAGCCCCTTTACCCTACACTGGATTTTCACTAAAAGATTTGGTAAAATAAGGATACTTTTTAAGCAAGGGGTAAATTTATGAATGCCATTGTCCAAACTTTGGCCCAAGAGTTGGGTCAGTCCGAGACCCATGTAAGTAATATTGTTGCGCTCATTGATGAGGGCAATACCATTCCATTTATCGCCCGCTATCGTAAGGAGGTTCACGGCTCCATGGATGACCAGGCCATCCGGGAGTTGGCTGATCGACTGCAATATCTACGTAGTCTCCAAGCCCGGAGGGAGGAAGTTAAGCGGGCCATCGATGGACAGGGGAAACTGACTGAGGAACTGTCTACCGCTATTGATGGAGCGACGACCTTAGCAGAAGTGGAGGATTTATATCGGCCATACAGGCAAAAGAGGCGTACCCGAGCCACTGTGGCGAAGGAGAAGGGGCTGGAGCCTTTGGCACAGCTTCTTTTTGCACAAAGGAAAGACTGCCCTGATCCTCTTTCTGAAGCATCTAAGTATATTGCCCCGGATAAGGGGGTGGAGACGGCAGAAGAAGCCATTCAGGGGGCTTCGGATATCGTGGCAGAGATAATCTCTGACGATGCGGAAATTCGAAAAACACTTCGGGATCTGTGGTGGAACAAGGGGATGCTGATTTCTACGGCTGCGGAGAAAGAGCCGGAAGATTCGGTCTACCGTCTATATTACAGCTTCTCAGTAACTGTTAGCTGGGCCCAGGGGCATCAGGTCCTGGCGATCAACAGAGGAGAGCGGGAGGAAATTTTGAAGGTGGTTGTGGAGGTGGACAAGGCTCTGGCCTTACCCATAATCAACCGAAGGACGGTAGTTCCCGGTAGTCCGTCTATGGCCTTTGTACGGGCTGCTGCAGAGGATGCCTACACCCGCCTCATTGCTCCCTCCTTGGAGCGGGAGATTCGGAGTATGCTTACCGAGCAGGCGAACGAGGGCGCCATTAAAATGTTTGGATTAAATTTGAAGCCCCTGCTTATGCAGCCCCCGGTTAAAGGGAAGGTAACGATGGGACTGGATCCTGGTTACCGCATGGGGTGTAAGGTGGCGGTGGTGGATCCCACTGGGAAGGTAATGGATACCGCCGTGGTTTATCCAACTCATGGAGAGCGGGGAAAGCAGGAGGCCATTACCAAGCTGGTTGACCTCATCCGGCGTTACGGAGTGGTTCACATTGCTATTGGTAACGGTACCGCCAGTCGGGAGACTGAGCAGATGACCGTGGAGCTCATCAAACAGATAGGGGGCGGTGTGAGCTATATGATTGTCAATGAGGCGGGGGCCTCAGTGTATTCTGCTTCCAAGCTGGCGGCTGAGGAGTTTCCCGATTTCGATGTAAACTTAAGAAGTGCGGTTTCTATCGCCCGGCGTCTCCAGGATCCCCTGGCCGAGTTGGTGAAAATTGATCCCAAGGCAATTGGGGTAGGCCAGTACCAGCATGATATGCCGCCTGCCCGCCTGAGTGAGACGTTGGACGGAGTGGTAGAGGATTGCGTAAACGCCGTGGGGGTGGATCTAAATACTGCCTCGGCCCCTTTACTGGCCCGGATATCCGGCCTCACCACCGCCACCGCCAAAAATATCGTGAAATATCGTGAGGAAAACGGGGCCTTTACGGCCCGGAAGCAGCTGTTGAAGGTATCCAAGCTAGGGCCTAAGACCTTTGAGCAGTGTGCCGGCTTTTTGCGAGTACCTGAGAGTAAAAATGTCTTGGACAATACTGCAGTACATCCAGAGAGCTATGGTGCAGCAGAAAAGCTTCTGACGGCCTGTGGATGTACCTTGACTGATGTGAAAGCAGGAAATATGAAAGGACTGGAAATGCAAGTTGTTTCCCTGGGCTTGGAGCATTTGGCAAAAATATGTGGAGTAGGTGCACCAACCCTGGAAGATATCGTGAAGGAGTTGACCAAGCCTGGACGGGATCCCCGGGATGAACTGCCGCCTCCCATCCTGCGCACCGATGTTCTGGATTTGAAGGATCTAAAAGAGGGGATGGAACTCACAGGTACCGTACGTAATGTGATTGACTTTGGTGTATTTGTGGATATTGGTGTTCACCAAGACGGGCTGGTGCATATCTCTCAGTTGGGGAGCCGCCGGGTAAAACACCCCAGTGAGATTTGTGCCGTAGGCGACGTAGTGAAGGTATGGGTGCTGGAGGTGGACGAGGGGAAAAAACGCATTTCCCTGTCTATGCGAGGGCCAAAGGAATCGTAACCGTTTCGGTGTAGAATATCGGAGGGAAGAGAGGAGAAAAAATATGACTTTAAGTTTTGATGAAGTGGGAGAAATATTGGATCAGCTGGCGGAAAAAATTCCTGAACCCTTTTATCAGGGGTTGAATGGAGGAATTTTACTGCTGCCTGAGGAACATACTGACCCAAAAAATGGCCCGGATATGTATGTTTTTGGTGAATACCGGATAGATGGAATGGGGCGGTATATCAACATTTATTATGGTTCTTTTGCTGCCATGTATGCTGATGAACCCCGGGAAGTATGGGAGGAGGAGTTGTTTAAAACCCTACGCCACGAGTTTACCCACCATGTGGAAGAACTGGCTGGGGAGTACAGTTTGGAACGCGAGGACGAGGACTATTTGCAGCAATGTAGGAAGGATAACCATTAATGATATAACAAAAGAGATATTTGGTAGTCATATAATGATTTGCTGGAGAATACTCGTTGCCGCCGATAAGGTTGCCTTCTGCCCGGATCAGTTGTCGGTTATTGAGTGGAAATAAAAGAGGCCCGGACAGCCTCCAATAGCTGTCTGAGCCCCTTTTTACCGCAAATAAGCCTAGCCGGGTCCGAAATTGGGCCAGGCTTGAGGAAAGCACATACTAAAGATGGTGACAAAAAAATTTTTGTCTGAGCCGAATCGCTGGGTATGTGCGCCTTTTAGGGATTTATTCCGTCTCTGCATTTAGGAGGGAGGCTGCTCCATAGCGTAGACATCGGTAAAGTCGCTGTCTGCCACGCTTCATAGTTCGGGAGACAGTGGATTTGTTTACCCCAAGCCGCTGGCTGATTTCTCTCAGGTTTAGGCCTTCACCGTAATAAAGCATTAGGTATTCCCGCTGCTTGGGGGTTATATCCTGCCTGAGGGCATGGGCTAGGTTTCGTTTCAGACGGCTGATCTGCGCGCTGTTATCATCAGCCATGAATTGGGTATAAACGGCCAGGTCAGCCAGGTAGCCGGCTGTTTCATAGGATGTATCTTGCATTGCGGCGGCGCCTCCTTTCATAGTAGTGTCTGGTATGTACCGAAACATCCCGCGTTTCTTTCCACATAGAGGAGAGCACACGAATGCGGATGCGCAGTAGACGAGCTGTCTCCTCATCCGCTGCTGTTTCCAAATGCTTGAGTTGGAGGATACGTGCACGCAGTGCCTCCGCCTGGGACCAGTACTGCATAGATAATTCATACAGAGTCATTTTGGTTGACTATTTCCTCCCATCATACGGCATAGGCCGAAATAATGCTCCGCGAACCGGGGCAGGCAATCGGTACATATCGTCTGTCCATCGATGCGGTAATAGTCCTCCCATTGATAGATCTCCCCTTCACATTGCGTACAATAATCCAACGTAAGGTTCTGCTCAGGGAAAAGCGGTGGTAGTGTTATGGTTTTCGTTTTCCCCATCTCCAAATTTTTTTGTAGTTCTTCCCCAAAACTGGTTGACAAAGCACCTTCTTTCTGCTAGAATTACTATCGCTGTGTATGAGAAATGTACCGTGTGCTGGTGTAGCTCAGCTGGTAGAGCAGCTGATTTGTAATCAGCAGGTCGGGGGTTCGAATCCGTCCACCAGCTCCACCTTTTTAATTAAATATGGAGGAGTACCCAAGTGGCCAAAGGGGACAGACTGTAAATCTGCTGGCTTCGCCTTCGGTGGTTCGAATCCACCCTCCTCCACCAATAGAACGGAAATCCTTTTGGGTTTCCGTTTTATTTTTGCAAAGAGGGATTTCAAAGAGGAACTTTTAAAAATAGAACGATTGTTCTATTTCGTGTTTTAACATAACACTTTTTTCCAAGCTTGTCAACAGGAATAGAAAAAATTTTTCTTAGTTTTTAGTAGAAAAGCGCAAATGATTGGATATATTTTTTCTGAGTTACCAAAAAAAGTTGCACTTCTTTTGGTAAAAAGACTTGAAAATTGGGGAAAAATTTTCTCTGGGGTTGACCAATGCTTTTTCGGGGAGTATGATGGTGAAAACTTCCAAAAAATGGAGAGGTGGACTGTGTGAAAAGAGGAGTGAAAGCCAGCTTGCTGGGCCTGGTAGCTGGGGCTATTGGCGTAGGTAGTGTAGCGGCCATAGGTAATTATCTTTATGACATGGTTATGATTCCAAAGCTCCATGACCCGGCCAGGGACATGGATCCTGATGATCCAGTGGTTCAGGGCCGAGTCTGGTTGCGCCAGAACAACAGCCGTCAAGAGGTGGATATTACCGCTGTGGACGGTCTGCCCCTTCATGGACACATACTCCGCTCGGAATGTTTAAACTGCCGCCGCTGGGTTGTGTGTATCCATGGTTATGCTGATACTTCCGAGGCTATGGGGGTCTATGCCAAAAGTTACTGGGAAAAAGGCTGGAACGTGCTTTTGCCTGATCTCCGGGGCCATGGGAAAAGCGGGGGGGATTATGTGGGCTTCGGCTGGGATGACCGTTTGGATATTGTGGCTTGGTGCGCCTGGATCATCCATCGAGAGCCTCAGGCTCAGATTGCACTCCACGGAGTGTCCATGGGGGCAGCCACCGCGCTGATTACCGCAGGAGGTCCTCTCCCGGAAAATGTAAAGGGGATTGTTTCTGATTGTGCCTATACTACTGCCTTGGACATTATGCGTTATGTTTATCATTCTAATCTCAAGTATCGAGGCCCGGCAGGCCCAGCGTTAAGTGCCCTTCGTGCCGCTACCCGCAGAAGGGCTAAGTACGATCCGGCTAAAGCGGATGCGCTGGCTGCGGTGCGCCGCTCCCGGACCCCAACCCTGTTCATCCACGGTGTGGCAGACTCCTTTGTTCCTCCACCCATGATGGCTGATCTGTACGAGCAGGCCCGCTGCCCAAAAGCTTTTTTATGGGTTCCAAAGGCTGGACATGCTAAAAGCGTTGCTGTAGATCCGGATCTTTATTGGTCCACAGTGGATCAGTGGTTGGAAGAGTTGCTGAAAAAGGGATGATTTTTTCATGTAGTGGGATGAAGCCTGGGACTGAAAATTGGACTTTTGCCGGAGAAGCCTATAGCCTCTCCGGTTTTTTCTTTCCTAAATGGGGTATGATAAACCAAATAAGTACTGAATCGCAAGGCTTTACACAGACTTTACAAACTCTTGGGCGCAGATTTTACATTCCATAATTATACTTTTTAGCGCATCTAAGTAGTTTGAAGGATATGAAGCGATCAATATGATACTGAGGGTGGATTGGAGAAAATAGAACATGAAAAAGTATGCTCCTGTTTTGATACTGTTTGCGGTGATGCTGAGCGGTGCTTTGACCGCCTGTGGTGGTAGAGCTCAGTCTGACATGGACAGTGGATCGGCCTCAGTGGTTACCTTGGGTTCTACATCCATGGAAAAGGTAATGGGGACCTTGGCGGAGCAATTTGGTTTGGATAATAGTGGTGCTACCGTCTCTGTAGAGGGCGGTGGATCGGGTGCTGGGGTGGAGGCTGCCAACAATGGTACCGCCGACATCGGTTTGGCCTCCCGAGCTCTGAAGGATGAGGAGTTGACACAGGGACTGACCGGAACCATTCTGGCTTTAGATGGCATTGCCGTCATCGTCAACAGTGAGAATGCCGTGGATGACCTGACTGTAGAGCAGATTTCCGCAATCTTCAAAGGGGAGGTGGACAACTGGATGCAGGTGGGGGGGACAGATGGTCCTATTGCTCCCATTGGCCGGGAGTCAGGTTCCGGCACCCGGGATGGCTTTGAAACCGTCACTGGTACGGAAGGTATATGTGTTCTGGCCCAGGAACTAACCTCTACCGGTGCGGTTATTGAGGCTGTACGGAGCAACACCCAGGCTATTGGCTATGCATCTCTTTCCTCTGTGGAGAGACAGGAGGGGATTAAGGCCATTACGGTAGGGAGTATACCCTGTACAGAGGAGACTGTTTTGGACGGAAACTATGCCATTCAGCGTCCCTTTATTTTGGTGACCAAGGACAGTGTGCCCCTGAGTCAGATGGCACAGGCCTTTTTCGATTGGGCCACTTCGACCGATGCCGCTGATCTGATTCGAAAGGCGGGCGCAGTACCCACTGCTAGAGGATGACCGAGCAAAATGTGTTTATTTTAACTCCGTTGGCCTTGGGGATTATTCCCCTAATATGAAGGAGAGGTTGCATGGAACAGGAAAAAATAGTGGCACACCACATAAAGGAGGCCGGTGAATTGGATCAATATACTCTTTTGACCCGGTTTAAGGCCCACTTTGGCTTGCGTACCGCCCGGGATGTGGTAGAATTTACTGTAAAGTCTTTATTTTTACTATGTGGCTTTGTGGCAGTAGCCTGCGTACTGTTTATCAGTTTCTATTTGGTAATTTCCGGGCTGCCTGCTGTTTTAGAAATTGGGGTAATGGAGTTTCTCTTTGGGGATAAATGGGGAGGCAAGAGCGGGCCTTATGGGATCCTGCCTTTTATCCTCACTTCAATAGCCGGGACTGGGGGAGCAGTATTCATCGGTGTACCAGTAGGAGTGTTGACTGCAATGTTTTTAGCCAAGGTAGCAAATCCGAAGGTAGCCATCGTGATCCGGTCGGCAGTCTCCCTATTGGCGGGGATCCCTTCGGTGGTGTACGGCCTGGTGGGCATGGTGGTGTTGGTACCGGCTATTCAGAAAGCGTTTGGACTGGCCTCCGGGGCCACCTTGCTGGCTGCAATTGTGGTATTGGCGGTTATGATTTTACCCTCTATCATCAACGTAGCAGAGACATCCTTGAGAGCGGTGCCAAAGGAGTATGAGGAAGCGTCCTTAGCTTTAGGTGCCACCCAAATTGAGACTATTTTCCGCGTTTCCCTTCCGGCTGCCCGCTCTGGAGTGGCCACTTCTGTGGTGTTAGGAGTGGGCCGGGCCATTGGAGAGGCTATGGCCATTATCATGGTCTCAGGAAATGTACCCAATATGCCAGACAGCCTGTTTACTCCCGTACGTTTTCTCACTACCGCCATCGCTTCAGAGATGAATTACGCCACCGCCGGTTCCCTATGGAAGCAAGCTCTGTTCTCCATTGGCTTAGTCCTTTTCTTGTTTATCATGCTTATTAACATCATTCTCAATGTGTTTATTAAGCATAAAAAGGAGGGGTGATGGATGGAGCATCTATCGCTGCGGAGAAAATTATATGACAGGGGCTTGCGGGCTTTGCTCTACCTGTGCGGCGGTTTCACCTGCGTTTTGCTGGCCTTCCTCATCTTTTATGTGTTCTACCGTGGACTGGGAGGGATTACCTGGGAGCTGTTGTCTACTGAGCGCAGCTTTATCAATGAAACTGATGGTATTTTACCAAATATTTTAAACACTTTGTATATTATCCTGCTGGCGATGGTCATTGTTCTCCCCCTTGGGGTGGGAGCTGCTATCTATCTGACAGAATATGCCTTCAACCGACGGTTGGTGATGGTCATTGAGTTTGCCACCGAGACGCTTACGGGTATTCCTTCCATCATTTTTGGACTGGTGGGCATGCTCTTTTTTGTCCAGCTACTGGGCTTTAACTACGGAATTTTGGCTGGAGGACTAACCCTGGTGGTCATGATCCTGCCTACTATCGTGCGAACTACCCAGGAATCCTTAAAAACTGTCCCCCAGTCTTACCGGGAGGGGGCCTTGGGGCTGGGGGCAGGTAAATGGCGTATGGTACGCACCGTGGTGCTGCCAAACGCTGTGGATGGTATTGTCACCGGCTGTATTTTGGCAGTGGGGCGTATTGTAGGGGAGTCGGCAGCTTTGTTGTTCACCGCCGGCATGGGGGGAGTAATCAACAACTTTTTAGATGCCATGTATACATCCTCGGGTACCCTGAGCGTGGCTTTGTATGTTTACGTCAATGAATACGCTGATGTAAAGGTGGCGTTGGCTATCGCTGCAATTCTTATGATTATAACCCTAGCCATTAATCTGTCAGCTACCTTGTTCAGCAGGAAATTTAAAAGTCGGTAGGTGTTTCGCCGGTATGGCAGGTTGAGACCAGTCAGACTTTAGCTGTTTGGCGGGGAGGGAGATGGCCGACAGATTGGGATTTTCCTTCGTCATTTGCCCTGCGCCCGCGGGCGGTGAAAGCAATCCAAGTAAAGGAGCAAACACCATGGAAGCGATTTTACAGACCAAGGGGCTCAACCTATGGTATGGGAACAATCAGGCTTTGAAGGCTGTGAGCCTGGACATCCCAGAGCGACAAGTTACCGCCCTCATCGGACCTTCAGGTTGTGGAAAGTCCACTTTTCTCAAGACACTGGATCGAATGAACGATTTGGTAGCCGGGGTGCGTATCGAAGGAGAGGTTATCTACAGGGGGAGAAATATTTTCGATCCTCAGGTGGATGTAACCTGGCTGCGCCGACATGTAGGCATGGTCTTTCAAAAGCCAAACCCCTTTCCCATGTCTATTTATGACAACATTGCCTACGGGCCCCGTACCCATGGAATACGCAACCGGAAAGAGCTGGATGAAATTGTGGAAACATCCTTGCGGGGGGCGGCTATTTGGGACGAGGTAAAGGATCGGCTGAAAAAGTCCGCCCTGGGCTTGTCCGGTGGTCAGCAGCAGCGGGTGTGTATCGCCCGGGCACTGGCAGTCGAGCCTGATATTTTACTCATGGACGAGGCCACTTCGGCGCTAGATCCCATCTCTACGGCAAAGATAGAAGACTTAATTGCAGATTTGAAAAAAAAGTATACAATTGTTATCGTGACACACAACATGCAGCAGGCTACCCGCGTGTCGGACAAGTGTGCCTTCTTCCTGAGCGGGGAGCTGGTGGAATGTGGAGACACAGAGCAGATATTTTCCATGCCCCGGGATAAAAGAACGGAAGACTACATTACAGGTCGCTTTGGTTAAGGAGGTTGCAGCATCATGAGGAAAACCTTTGACGCAGAGTTGATGGAGTTGGGTGAAGAGCTCACTGTTATGGCAGCTCAGGCCCAGGATGCTATTGATATGGTTACGGCATCCCTTACCACTGGGGATGTAGGAAAGGCCCATTCCACCGTGGAAATAACGGGATCACTGGATCAAATGGAGCGGGATGTAGAGAATCATTGCATGCGTTTATTGCTACGCCAGCAGCCTGTGGCCCGTGATCTGCGGACCATTTCAACTGCCCTGAAAATGGTTACCGATCTTCAGCGCATTGGTGACCAGGCATCCAATATCGCCGAGATTGCCGTCATCCTTCTTACCGGGCAGGGGCACCTGGTAGAAGTGCCCGAGGACATCCAGAGCATGAGCCGCCGAGCGGGCCTGATGGTTAAACAGGCTATCGCTGCTTATGCCAGCCGGGACGAGGGAGCCGCCCATGCCGTCATTAACCTGGATGATGAGGTGGATGAGCTGTTTATCAGAGTCAAGGAAGAACTCACTGAGTGCATTGCTGAGAAAAAAACAGGTTATGAAAGTGCGGTGGATTTAATTATCATTGCCAAGTATCTGGAGCGGGTTGCCGATCACGCGGTAAACATTGCAAATTGGGCAATCTTTTGTGTAACTGGGCAGCTTCAGTAGAGGATTTTATCCAGTTGGGCAGATGGTTTTGTCTGGGATGCGGGTAGAAAAATTTTCTTGTTAAGATGGTTCTAAGGCATCCAGAAATGGGAAGGAGAAGGTGCTGTGGCGGTGAAGATTGTAATTGTGGAAGATGATTCCTCGATCCGCACCATGCTGGAATATTATTTTGCATCTTTACAGTACCAGGTCTTTGCTTTTGAAAGCGGAGAAGACTTTTTTGCCGCCGGGATACGTCCTGACTTGGTCATTTTAGATGTAATGCTCCCCGGTATGGATGGAGTAGAGATTCTGCGCCGTCTGCGGGCTGATGGGGAACTGCGGGAGCTGTCGGTGATTATGCTAACCGCACGCTCGGCAGAGATGGATAAGGTAACCGGGCTGGATGCTGGGGCGGATGACTATGTGACAAAACCTTTTGGGTTGATGGAGCTTCAGGCCAGGGTAAATGCCGTCCTCCGCCGCCGTCAGGGGGCGGTGGGGCAGCTTCGATATGAGGATCTGATGATAGACTCCGCCGGACGCACCGTTACCAGGGCAGGTGATCCGGTGGAGCTCACTTTTAAGGAGTTTGAGTTGCTCAGACTGCTGGTGCTGCGCCGGGGTACCGTATTGACCAGGGACGAAATCCTCTCTACTGTATGGAACTATGAGTTTACCGGAGAGACCCGTACCGTAGATATGCACATCAAATCTCTCCGCCGAAAGTTGGGAGAGGGTTATATTACTACCGTGCGTTCGGTGGGCTATAAAATGAATTGAGGGAGGATCGTTTATGAGGGAAGTCGTGGAGACTGGCCGACAGTTTCGCCGGTGGCTTACCCTAGCGGTCTTGCTCATTGTCACCCTGGCCCTTGTTGTTTCCAATGCGTTTAGCTTGTATATGTACCGAAAGCAGGAATTGGATGCGGCCCGGAGAAATTTGAACGAACTGCTCAATTTAATGGATGCCCAAAGCTATACGACCAATGCTGTGGAGTTGTTAGAGCAATTCACCAAGGCCGCTCCTGATAAACGGCTAACGGTGATTTCCAGTGACGGTATTGTACTTGCTGATTCCCTGAACGAGGTACTGGGGGATCACTCGGGCCGGCCTGAAGTGATAAAGGCCCTGGAGAATGGAGTAGGGGAGGCCCAGCGCTGGTCGGAGACTACGGGACAGAACATGCTTTATGTAGCCAGGGTATTTACCGATGGTCAGGTGGGGCGGGCAGCCATGCCGTTGGACTATCTCAATACTGTCATACTTCCCGGAATCGTGGGTATTTTAGTTTCTGGCCTGGTGGGCCTGGGACTGGCCTTTTTCATGGTCAGGAAGCTGGCCCGGAGCGTGACGCGGCCAATGGAGGACGCGGAGGTTGCGGTGGCCCAGGTGGATGAGCGGTTTCAATCTTCCCGTAGTGAGTTCACAGCTAATGTTACTCATGAACTTAAAACTCCACTTACATCCATTAAGGGATTTACGGACATGATGGCATCGGGACTGGTGAAGGGTGAGGAGGATCAGAAGCGCTTTCTTACCATGATATCGGTGGAAGTGGATCGGCTGATTAACTTAATCAATGATATTTTAAAAATCTCTGAGTTGGAATCAGTTCAAGGGGCAGGCCCAGATGACCGGTCCGATATGCTGATCGTGGTTACTGAGGCAGTGGAGTTTCTTCGTCCCACCGCCCGGGCTGCGGAGGTGACTGTGTCCATGGATGGAGGGGCGGTAAATGCCGCAATTGCCCCTGCTCGTCTCCGGGAGGTGGCCCTTAACCTGGTGGAGAACGCCATTAAATACAACAAACCGGGGGGAGTGGTCCGGGTCCGGGTCACTGGGGATGGGAAGTGGGCTATCCTCTCGGTAGCTGATACTGGGATCGGGATACCGGAGGGTTCGGTGAGCCGGGTGTTTGAGCGATTTTACCGTGTGGATAAAGGCCGCTCCCGGATCCAGGGGGGGACCGGTCTGGGCCTTTCTATTGTCAAGCATATTGCAGCCCTGTATGGTGGAGCTGTTTTTGTGGAGAGCAACTTGGGACAGGGAAGTGTTTTTACTGTGCGAATTCCCTTGGCTCGGTGAAAAGTAAAAAGCAGGGCCCACGCTAATTAGCGTGGGCCCTGCTTTTCTATAAGGTAAGGGAAATTGTAATGGCTTAATAGGGCCAGAAACATATATTAAGATCTACATTCCCATCAATACCGGCCACAGAGCCAGTGGAGCTATATTGCCAAATGCGGAAGGGGCGCTCCAGAGCGGGGTAAATATTGCGATAGTCACAATACCAGAAGGGGTACTGGTCAATAAGGTCCAAATCGTACCGCTTCTCTCCCAGATTGGGATAAAAATAAATCATAGGCTGATAGCCGGCAGCTTCAATTTCCCCGCAGAAGGCCAGGGCACAGGCGTTGAGGATGTCGTTGTCCAAATTGTAGGTGCGGGCGGTGGTGGTGCCAACAGTCTCCCAGTCATAGACCACAGGAAGTGAGATGTAGTCACGGTAGGGCTCCAGGGCATTTAAGACAAAGCGGGCTTCTTCAATGGCCTCCTCCACCGAGATGGATTGGGAGAAGAAGTATACGCCCACTTTTAGGCCGACTGAGAGAGCTCCTTCAATATTTTCTATAAAACGGGCATCCATATTTAATGTGCCAGCAGAACCGTAACCCCGGTAACCCAAGCGGATAATGGCAAACTGCACCCCATCTCCTGCCACAGCTTGCCAGTCAATCTTTTGTTGATGAGTGGACACATCAATACCGTAAGTGGGGGCAACCTCATCCCCTATGTAATAAATTCGACCATCCTGGGCTACATAGTTATTGGGATCGTAGGGATAGTTGTGCCCCTCGGTTTCAATGTAGTTGCTGTTAGGTGGCTTGCTGGCTTCAGGTATCTCTGTTTCGCCACCGGAGGATTCTGTCCCGCCGTTGGAGGGTTCTTCATTTGGGATATTATCTTCTAGCTCTCCACCGGGTTTACTCCCCTCTCCGCCAGGCTCCTGGGAAAGATCCATCAGAACTCCATCTACCACTTTTTTGCCCGCAGCTTCCCAGCCAAGGTGACTGATGATACTATCCAAAATCACTACTATATCCGCCCTAGTAAAGGGTTCCTGGGGATTTAAGAGGGGATTTGCATGGAGATAGCCCCCCGCGTATAGGGCAGTAATCCGACCAATGGCCCAGGGGGAGACTAGATGCCGGTCCTCATAGGGCAAATCCATGTCAAGAGTTTCTTCAAAGCCAAAGGCGCGGGCAATCATCACTAAGGCTTCTTCCCAGGTAATCGTGTTTAGCGGTTTGATAAGCCCATTGCCGTATCCTTGGATAATACCCGCCGCGTGGAGCTGGAGCATGGGCTTGGCATACCAAAGGCTCTCCTCCAGGTCGATAAAGATATTTTCAGCCTGGTTGGTATAGGTAAACACCCGACTGAGGATGGTGCACATGTCCCCCCGGGAAATCGGGCGGGTGGGATCAAACTGCCCGTTCCCATAGCCCTGGACGATGCCCAGAGAGGCAAAGGTATGAATGGCCGACTCTGCATAGTGGCCTACCGTGTCGGTAAATTGAGAGGCAGAAGCGGAGGGGGCATATAGACCGGTAGCAAGGGCGAGGGCGAGCACGGGACAGATCAGCTTTTTGGGGTTCATAGGCATAGGCTCCTTTTCCCGTTTAATAAAAACCACGCTGCCGCTGGGCAAAGCGGTTGTATTTTTAGTTATTCTATCATAATTTGACGAAAAAGAATAGATAAGGGTTCCAACACAACAGAATTTTAAAATATAAGCTAAAAATTTGCAATACAAAATTATAAAAAATGGCTGATTCATATATCTTTTTAAAAAGACTTTTCAAATTTCTTAATATGGAGTATACTTTTACCTATGCAAATATATAAAACCGAGGGGAGGAACCATCCAATATGTACCATACTGCTGCTATGGCCAGAACTACTATGTACCATACTGTCAGGGCCCGCGTCCTAGCTGCTGTGACGGCGATTGCTGTCGCTGTAGCCCTACCCCAAGTTTTTCATATACTGGGGGCTATTTCTGGATCGGGAGCTGTTCCGGGCAAGATTTTTCTGCCCATGCACCTACCCATTTTGTTGGTAGGCTTATTGGCTGGACCGGCAACTGGCTTTGCGGCCGGGGTCCTGGGGCCTGTAGTTAGCTTTATTCTATCCGGTATGCCAGGGTGGGAAACCCTTCCCTTCATGGTGGTAGAGCTGGCTGGTTACGGTCTTGCCGCAGGTCTGCTGGCCACCGTTAAGCTGCCAACTCTGGGTAAGCTGTTACTAGCCCAGCTGGCTGGCCGGGGTGTCCGTCTGGTTGCAGTATTGATTGCCGTTTATGTTCTGGGGATGAGGGAAATAAGTCTGGCTTCGGTTTGGACGGCATGGATGAATGGGCTACCCGGACTGCTTCTCCAGTGGAGCCTTCTTCCCTTGCTTGTGTTCTGGGTGGAGCAAAGGGAGAATACCGGTGAATGATGTGGAAAGAGCCAAGTCTCTTCTGAAGAAGGGGGGCCATACCTGTGTGCTGTGTAGGGGAGAGACGGTCTACACAAGCTGTGAGCGTGGGGTAGCCCCGCTGCTGAGGCTTTTGGATAATAAAAATGATTTAAAGGGATTTTCCGCTGCGGACAAGGTGGTGGGAAGAGCGCCGGCCCTGTTATATGCCCTCATGGGGGTGCGGGCGGTCTATGCTTCGGTGATGACTGAGCGGGCAGACCATATCCTACGTGAGCATGGAATATTTACTGCCTGGGAAGTCATAACCCAGACCATTCATAACCGGGCGGGCACAGGAGTCTGCCCTATGGAGTTGGCGGTGGGGGAAATAGAGGAACCGACAAAGGCACTGGAGGTCATACGCCGCCGAGTAGAGGAATTGACTACTCAACGATCCATGAAAGACTTTTAGATAGAATAAAAAGGCCGTCATCTGCCTGCGGGCGGGTGACGGCCTTTTTAAAATGTTACATGTGCCAATTTTTCTCCCGCGTGCGTTGAATGGCGAGTTCTCTACGCTGAGCGGAAAAGATTGCTTGGAGTAAGCGATCTTCCTCCTTCTGAGAAAGATCCTGAAATTCACAGCCGTATAAGTAGCCTTTCTGGTTTTCTTTTGCCCGCCGAATGCGGCAGGCAAAAGAGAAAGGAGGGACTTCCGGTACGATCACTGCGTCAATCAGGAAGAGCGAGTCATCAACCTGATAGCGCTCTTTACATTGAATGAGCAGGCCACCGGCACTTACATCCAGAATACTACAGGGCAAGCCTGAGGGGCCACGATTTCGATTTACGATAGCCGCTTCACCTGGGGGAAGGGTATGGTTGATCCGCATCACGGTGGCGTTGCCATCAATTCGTTGACGGAAATAGGCCCGATGCTCTTCAATCTGTATGGCCTCCAGGCGGTCCACCCGCCAAACTTCCGGAGAGCTTCCGCAGATTTGACCACGGATGAGTATGGCGGTCATGTTTTTCATAAAACCCCTGAGCTTGAGGACCTGGTTGAAAAGTGCAGGAGGGAGCTCATCTCCTGTAACGTCTATAATATGGATTGAGTTGTCTTCAATTTTAGAGATCCGGCCCCAAAAAGTAAGGCTGTTGTTTTCGGTAAGGACTTCAAGAGACATGCCTACATATAGACCCATATCTTGAATTAATTGTTGGTCAGCCATGGTTCCAAATCCCCCCTTCTATCTTTACTGTTTATTATTGTATCAATACCCGATGGAGCATAACGGCCATCTCAGCCCGACTGATAGAACTGCCTGGATTTAGTCTTTGTGAGTCATCCCCGCGTACTACGCCCAGATGAACGAGGGTGGATACCGCATCCCTGGCATAATTGGACACCTGGATATGGTCCGCATAGGCAGACAGGGTAGAGGCATAGCCGGCAGAGATGCTCTGCCCATCTGCAATCATAGCCCGCTTAATCATGACCATGGCGTCTTGACGGGTAAGAGGTGCGCTGGGGGAGAAGTTACCGTTGGATCCCTGGACGATGCCAAGGCTCTTGGCAGAGGCGATAGCCCCTGCGTAATAACTACTTTGTGGTACATCGGGGAAGCTATATGTGTCACCGGTATCAAACTGGAAGGTACGGCAGAGCATGAGTACAAAATCCCCTCGGCGGATTGACTGGCCAGGTCCGAAGTGAGAGATGTCAATACCGTTAACAATGCCGAATTGGAAGAGAAAATCTACTGAAGGAGCAGCCCAGCGGTAATGCTCCAGATCGGTAAACCGGGTGGGGGTATTGCTGGTAGACACCACAATTTCCACCACGCCGGCAAAGCGCACACCTTTGGTGTCCAGTCCGGAGTATGGAATTGTAACCGTACCCTGATAGCCCTCCTTGGGAACAAAGCTGATTTGATCCAGACCCGAGGAGCCGGAGAGGGTGTAGCGTATACCTGTGGCTACCTGACGCATGGACTGGTTGGAGGAGAGATAGTTCAGATAAAGTCGTCCATAAGAACTGCTGGGCAGGCTGGTGAACTCAATAGAGGACAGCTCCCGCCCCATAAGGGCGCTGCATACCTTACGGAAGTCGGCAGCCTGGAAGCGAATAGGTGCTGCCCCGCCAGAGTAGCGGATGGCGGTCGCGGAAGGAGTGGTCACAGTAACGATGACCATGCCGGTAAAGCGTGCCCCGGCAGTACTCCAGCCGGTGTAGGAGACTTGTACTGTGCCGGAAAATCCATCGACCGGAAGGAAGGCCACGTTGTCCAGAGGCTGTCCGCTGCTGGTGCTGCGGTAATAACTGGTGGTAGCGGTTACCTTACTCTTGTAGGTTCCCTTGGTCTGGTCGTATTGATAACAAAGCAGACCTTTGGTGGCCAGGGGCAGTTCAAAGCGCACATAACTCAGGGTGTTACCCGTGAGGCTGTAACAGACATGGTTGAAATCTGCGGCACTAAAAACAGCGGCGCTACCATTGACGGTGGAGTAGCGGATGGCCTGATCATGAATGGAGTCCACATCAATAACCACTGTGCCATTGAAGAGGCCGCCGGAGGCATCATACCCGGTGAAGGGGATAGATACTGTACCGCCAAAGGTGCTGACGGGCACGAAAGTGACGCTGGAGATAGCTGGACTTCCGCTGCGGTAATACCAAGAGGAGCTGGACACACGGCTACTGTATGTGCCGTTAGAGTGGTAATTGTAATAAAGGACGCCCTCATTTGAGGAGGGAAGATCAAAGCGGATTTGTCCAAGATTTTCGCCACAGTAATCCAGGCAGGCGTTGTTGAAATCGGCGGCGTAGAACGTGACGGGCTGACCCGCCCGGGCGGTGTAACGTACCTCTCCATCGGCATGAGTGGAGACTAGGATCGTGACCCGGCCCTCCAGGCGGCCCCCGTTGACATCATAGCCGGTGAAGGGGATGGTTACCGTACCTGTAAAGGCACTGTCGGGCACAAAGGTGACATTGGACACAGAGGGATTGCCACTGTACTGATACCATGTTGTATCGGACACCAGGCTGTCGTAGCTGCTGCTGGAGCGGTAGTTGTAATAGAGGATGCCGCTTTTTTTATCGGGGAGCGAGAAGCGTACCGAATTGAGGGCCGCGCCGTTGACTGCCTGACAGGCGGTGTTGAAGTCTGCTGCCCGGAAGGTGACCCTGGAGCCCTGAGTAGTGGAGTAGGAGACTGCTCCAGAGCCTGAGCTTCCCCCTGGGGTGACGTTAACGGTAACGTGGCCGGTGAAGGAGCTGCCTGAGGTGTCGGTGCAGCGGTAGCCGATCCTTACCGAACCAGAATAGCCTGCAGCGGGCAGAAAGACGACCTGATCTAAATAAGGGGCGCGGGAGGCGTTGTAACGCTCTCCGGCGGTGACCTCCATGGTGTACTGTCCGGAGCGGCTGTAGTCATAATAAAGTACGCCCCGGCTGGAGGGAGGCAGATCAAAGGTGACATAGCTAAGGCTGCGGCCAGTACGTTGCTGGCAGACGGCGGAGAAGTTGGTGGCCTGAAAGGACACGCCGACACCTGCGGTGGTGGAATAGACCACGTCGGAACCTCCCGCCACGGTCAGGCGGATAAACCCGGTGTAGGAACCGCCGTCAGTGTTGTACCCGGTGTACTGGATGACAGCGGTACCAGTAAAGTCGGCCTTAGGTACAAAAGTTACATCGGATAGGCCCCGCTCCCAGTTCTTAGGGCTGCTAAATATATATTTTTCAGTAACACCTACACCGAAGCCAGTGCTGGAGGGGGATGTATAGCCGTAGTAAAGTACGCCCTGACTAGTGGAGACGGACAGGTTGGTAACGTAGGCCAGTCCATGCCCGGTCATAGTTTGGCAGATATGATTAAGTTGGGAAAGTATGGAGGAGAAGGCATAATTCTTTCCGGAAGCCAGGCTGCCCGTCAGGACGTTAGCGGTGTTTTCTGACACAGTAACGGTGCATTCATCGGAATATCCGGCTATAGTGATCTTGATTACGGTGGAGCCAGTAGCCCGACCTGTGACTCGCCCGCTGGTGACATAGGCCACTGTGTTACTTTTACTTTCCCAAGTGGGTGCACCTGCCCCAACAGCGGCGCCGTAGGGGGTGTATTCCAAATTTTCTGAGTAACCTAACTGTACTTCCAACGTTTCGGCTGACAAAACCACGCCGGAGACGGTAACCGTACAGTCGGCAGTTTTGCTGGGGTCCTCTTGGGAGGTTATCCTCACCTTGGTCTGTCCCGCGCCTACTGCGGTGAGGGTAGCCGAGCCATCATTTGCCACGGTGAGCTTAATAATTTTTTCCTCTTTATCATCACTCTCCCAGGTAACGGCCTTGTTGCTGGCATCCTCCGGGGAGAAGATGGGGAAGAGGACTGCGGTATCATCCACATGGTCAAGCCTTAGATTGTTGTCACTGAGCACAAGGCCTGAGACAGGGATAAAGTCTTTGGTCACGTTGACAGTACAGGAGGCGGTTTTGTCAATGCTACCAACGGTAACGGTGGCGGTAATTTTAGCTGTTCCCTCTGACAGCGCGGTCACCTGACCGTTTACAGCGTTTACCTCAGCTACGGAGGTTTTGTCGCTGGACCAGATCACCCTGGTGACATTGGCGGTGTCGGGGGAGATAGAGTAGGTCAGGGTTTCTGTCATTCCAACTCCTAAGGTAAGGCTTTTTTTGCTTAGGGAGATAATGCGACCTATATTGGCTGATGCTGTGCTAAAAATCAGTGAGAGGGACAGAGCCAGGGCTAGTGTGAATGCACAGCCCCGGCGTAAGTGGTTGTGTTTCATCCTACGCACTCCTCTGCCTGTTTATAGGTTTTAGAAGGGAAGGGAGCGGGCGGGAAAGCCCGCTCCCTCAGGAGATTATCCGGTGGGGGGATCCTGCCAGGTGTACTCAAAGGCAGGCTGGGCAACCTCGCCTAAAAAGCCCATATTGCTGCTGGTCTTGAAGGTAAGCACCAGAGTCTTTCCGTTGGTGTTGCTGCTGGCATCACTGATAAATCCAGCATTGAAAAGACGCAGACTCTCATTGTGATGAATCTTATTAAACGCCAGAGTAATGTCGGTGGATGGTGCGTTGGTAAAGATACCTGGAGTAATACGATTGCTCAAGCTGCCACCCAAAATACTCAAAATATTAACGTGCTTACTTGGGTCAGATGTGCCGCTTGTATCCCAGTTGACGATAACGCCCTTCAGCTGGGGTACGCCACCAACGGTCAGAAGCTGGTAGATAGGCTCGCTGAAGCTGATGGTCACAGTGCCGCTGTAGGTGTACAAATGTGGATTATCCTGCCAGGGTGCTGTGGCCATGACGTTGGTGGTAGAGCCGGTTTCGTATACCCCTGTGATAACAGTGATGACACCGTCCGGATCGGCCAATAGTTCGGGGGGAACACTGTCTGGAAGGTGAATGTTCCCGTGGGCTTTAAAGCCATCGGTAGCACCCTTGGGATGACGGGCCACCGCAAGGAAGTAATACTGCACGTTGGGCTTCATTTCCTTGGGACTGACGCTGGTTTCATTGAAATTGCCTCCCTTGGTGGTCAGTCTGCCGTAGTCGGTGGGTACGGCGGTTGGATAGGCCGGGCCTGTGCGCCGGATGTATTCCGAAGTCTTGATACGGATGGCATCATCGGCGTACTGGTCAAAGACGGATTCCTGGGTGGTGGGATTTGCTACGGTGGTCAAGGCATCCAAAACAGTAAATTTAATGGGGGTGATGGGTTTACCTTGGGCATCGGTGGTTTTACCGTCGTAGTTTTTATACCATGAGGTAGTCTCATATTCGGTGGTTTTTTTAGAATTGACCGAATCGTAGAAAGGAGCTCTCAAGAAACTGGGAATGTTATCGTTGGCCACCAAGGCCCAGTCTAGGTTTGACTCAATGGTAGTGCCCAGGCTGACCTGAGGACTCTGGTTCTCCAGGCCGATGTAGGGAGTTTCCACCTGAGTGGTGGTAAACTGGAAACAGAACACTTTGGAGTATGTCTCACCATTGCCCTTAAGGACGAAATAGGCATAGTATCCCTTTTCAGGCTCCAGGCCGGCTACATCCACTGTAATAGTGGCGCCGTCGAAGGAGGCAGAACCGAATTTTACCTGTGGACTGTTGGGGAATTTGGGTTCTACGATCTCCAGATAGTCGGGACTGGTGAGGTTGGGTGTTTCGTCTTTATCAGGATTGCCTATGGTAGGGACATAAGTATTAGGATAAATGGCTTTATCACTGTCATTGTCCGGTGTTACCGCCGTTCCACCTACATAAGGGATAAAGTCGGTTTTGGGGGCGATGACATAGTAGATGGTACCTGAGCGGTCCAGGAGCAGATCCATAGTGACAGCTCCCGAGCCGGGAGTGAAATGGGGAAAGTCCATATCGAAGGAAGGGGACTTACTGTCGCTGAACTGCCGACGAATGATTAGTTCATCGGAAGTACCCTTGGCGGAGTAAGCAAGGCCGATGGAAGTGATAGACTGGTCCTGTTTAAACTCCTCCCACCGCTCAGCCACATTCCCGGCCAGGTTTCCAAGGTCGCGGGAGCCACCAGCAGCGATGCCGATCTTCATAGTTATCAGGCTGTTCCAGGCCTCGTATTGCGTCAAAATGCCTACCTTGGTAAAGTGGATACCGTACTCATAGGTATGATCTTCGTCCAGGGTGTTTAAGGCTTCAAAGGTTAAGGGAGTTGGGGTAAAACCTTTGCGCAGAGTGGTACCGTTGAAGGTCTGATTGGGTGCTGTGATGACAGCTGAGTTCAGTCCCACCGGGGCCCAGTCGGTAATCACGGTTCCTTCTGCGTCGGTAATACGGCGGTACATCATAAATTCAACCGATGTGTCTGACCAGAGGATCATATCCCAGCACTCGGTGTCGGGCACCTTGGCGGTGGAGATGGGGTCCATCTTGAACGTCATATCCAGGCGGATATCGCCTTTGGATACATCCATCATCCCATCACCGTCTTTATCGATGAAGCTTACATCGCTGTTGCTCAGGTTAATTTGAGCAAATACGGTTCGGAATTGCGGCAGATCCTGGTCACCCATGCGGTTGGGAACCACGGCGGTGTCCGTAATACCCTTCAGGTGGAAGAAGTAAGTAGCGCCGCTTTTCAGGTTAAGGGCACTGGTGCTGGAAGTGCTGGTTGTGGGCAGGGTGATGACCATTTTGCCGTTTTCCATGGTCACTCGGGCAAAGCGGTAGTCAATGACCCAGTTGGCGGGGGTGTCTTGTGCTGTGCGCTCGGCCACCTGGCTGCGGCTACCGCCGGAAATCTGATACATGACAATGTGCTTGCGAAGCTCGTCCGCCAGAGCCTTATAGGCGGCTGGGGTTTTGTCTTTGAGTGCAGTCTGATAAAGTACCAAAAACTTTTTATAAATTTTAGAACCATCGTCACCGGTGGTTACGCCCTGTATGCTCTCGGAGAAGACTAGGCGGATATCGGTGTCTGCCAGAGGCACATCAGTTTCATCACCGTTGTAGCGGGTAAACTCCTGGGTGACGGTGGGGGCTTGGTTGTCAAGGGTGTTAATGGTCAGCTTTTTCACCTCTGAGGAGTAATTGCCGGCCTTGTCTTTTGCAACATAATACAAGTCATAGGCGGTCTGGGGCTGCAGACCAGAGATTGTAAATTTTATATCCGTCTCAACCTTGGAGGCGTTGCTGTTGCCCTTTTTCACCGAACCCATGCCGTTTTCCACCTGGATCTTGGCGGCTTGGTCGGTAGGCAGCGGGACGGCGGTCTGCCCGGTGATAGGACGGAAAAAGTCTTCCCCTTCCTTGACGATGGCCCAGTAAAGGGTGCCAGGCTCATTAAGTGCATAGTTGATGTCGATGGCGGTGGCTTTTGCATCGGTCTGCTCTATGTGGCGGATAATGGGAGGGGTGGTGTCCGCCGTGGTGAAGCTGAGTTTTTTCACCGCAGAACTCTTGGCTCCATCGTAATCGGTGAGCCACAGATAAAGATCATAGGTGGCCAGCTCATCCAGAGTCACACTATTTACTGTGATGGGAATGGTGCTATTTTTCACTACATCCACGCTGCCAAAGCCCAGATTTCCGGTAACAGCGTTGGCTTTGAAGTCAGCGGCTTTGGGAGCGGAGGCTCCTTTGGGCAGAAGGGCATAGTAGAGCATGCAGCTCTTGTTGGTCATGATAGTGACCTGAGGGTCTTCCTTGGTGGTGCGGGACATGTAGGGATAGCCAGTGGCAAAAGCAGGTACCGTATCATCCGGGGTGGTGAAGGCGGTCACCTTCACCGGGCTGTGCATCCCCCGATTATCTACCAGTACGGCGGAGAGGTAATAGGAACCGTCGGTGGTAAGGCCGGTAAGCTTTGTAGTGAGTTCGGTTTTAGAATCGGCAGCGGGGATGGTGCCGTTTTTGATAATCTTGCCTGCGTAAACGGGAGGAGAAATTAGATCTTCCTCCTCCACAGAACCATCGGTCAAGGCGCTGATGGCCCAGTAAATGGTGCCCGGCTTGTTTGTGGAGAATACCGCATCGGCGGAGGTGGGGGCCACCTTACGGGCAACAGGATAACCGGCCAGGAAACGGGGATCCGAGGAGGATTCGGCGGCATCCACGGTGTCCATGGTGACCCCGGCAATACTGGCGGTGATGCCGGGCCGGATGGTAATGGTGTCGGGAAGCATAGATACGTTGGAGCCGGGGGCGTTGACAGTCAGATGACTGATATCCCCCTCCCCGGTAACGCCGGTGGCCACGTCCAGATTGAGCTCCTTGATACTGGCACTGTTTTCAATGACCAGAGCCGAGCCTGCGGCCTTTTCATCAACCGTTACCTGATCGGCAATACCTTGGGCAATGACCAGTCGGGAGGAAGGTGTCTCGTTGACCACTTCCTTGAGATTCCCGGCCAGTTGGACATTGATACTATCCTTACCGTCCAGAGTGATGTATTTCAGGCCCAGCCCGGAGCGGGTAGTGTCCTCGATATAGGAGGAGGTGCGTACACTGGTGGAGCCAATCACGGTGTTGCCCTCGGCGCGAATGGTAACAAACTGATTGGCAATGCTGTCTACTACCATTTCATCTGCGTCCACGTTGCGCAGGACGATGCTGCTTTCGCCTTTGCTGCTCTCGCCGGCACCGCTGGCTACAATTCGACCCAGGACAGTGACATTTTCCAGCAGTACCTCCCCCAGGCCTACGCCGCCGGTGAGGTAGAGATCACCGGCAATGATGGTGTTTTTCAGTTGAACCCCTGGGGTGTTAATGGTAACATTGCCATACATACTGCCAAGGGTGTGGATCCCCTCTGTCTGGATAGGAGTGCCCACTGCCCTGACCAGCATACAGGCCACCTCACCCCGGGTGATATTGCCTTGGGGACGGAAAGTTCCGTCTGGATAGCCGCTGATGACCCCTGCGTCTGAAACTGACTGAATCAGATTACGGCTCCACTCGCTAAACTCGCGACTGTCGGAAAAGCCTAGAGTTTCGCCGCTTTTTTCTTGGAGCATCATGTTGCGGGCCAGGAGTACGGCGGCCTGCTCCCGGGTGAGGCTGTCATCGGGGGAGGCAGTGGTTTCGGAGGTGCCATCAAAATACCCCACCTCGTAGGCGATGCTGATATCATCGTAGTACCAGGCAGGAGTTGGCACATCAGTAAAGGGATGCGCCCCTGGTTCGGTATAGCCATAGGCCCGGTTCATCATGGTGACAAACTCCGCACGGGTAATTTCCCGGTCACCGTGGAGGGCGCCAGAGATATCGCCGCGCATAACACCCCAGGAGACCAGCGTATCCAGGTATTCCTGTGTCCAGTCAGCCGCTTTGGCCAAGTCTGGGGTGATGGGAAACAGTCCCAGCAGCAGGACAAGGGACATTAGAAGTGCCGTCATTCTCCGGGAAAGAAGTCCAGCGGTTTTTGCATTTTTTTGCATCATGTTTGTGTCCTCCTGGTTCTAGGCTTTGAATTCATAAGCTGGTAGATCGCCGAGACCTGTGGGCCCGGTCAGGAAAGACGGACAAATTAACGGGGGCGGTTTTGTAGTTGGACGTTAAATACAGCCTCTCGTACCATAACCTCCTCATCGTCACACAAGTCTATGAATTGAGCGGCATAGAGAGGGGTTTCCCGCCCGGAGGGACGCTGACGCAGGATACGGCAGCGGAGTATCAGGGGTTGGGCGGTAATGGGAATAATAATTTCTAGCTGCTCCTCGTTTTCAAGGGGTTCCTCACAGAAGAAGGATAGGCCGCCACAGCTGAGGTCATTGGTTTCCACCTTGCGACGACCATGCCAGACACCGGTGATTGGGTGGATGAAGGTAGTGAGGCGGGCAGGCATGCGCAGGTTCTGACGTACCTCCAGCCCCAGGGACTGGAGTTTTTCCAGTACGATCACATCGTTACGGCGGCGGAGGATACGGCCCAGCAAGGCTGGACCATTAGACTCCAGGGACACCAGCTGGATGTCCTCGTGATTCATGACATCAGAAACCTTGTTGTCCAGCACCCGAATTTGAAGAGCGGGAGAGTCTGGAGGGCTTTCCAGCCTGCACCGGGCCAGAGGGCTATTTCTGCTGTCAAGCAGAAGGAATAGATCTTTTTGTGTATCCTGTTTCATTCGTTGGCTCGCTCCTCTCCGCCTGTGGGGGTATTGTTTTGGGGCGCACTGTCCTGGGGCGCGTACCCCGCTGTGGCTGGGTCAAACTGCAAAAAATATACATAAATTTCAACGATGGCCTGGTAAAGCTCTTCGGGGATTTCCTGGCCAAGTTTGAACTGAGTAAGGATGGTAGCAAGGGAGTTGTCCTCATAAATAGGAACGCCGGAATCAGCGGCTACCTCTACAATTTTCTCTGCCATATAGCCCATGCCGGAGGCTACGATGACCGGTGCAGTATCCCCTGGGCTGTATTGTAGGGCCACCGCTTTACGTCGATTATTTTTTTTGTCTTCAGACTTTAACATTTACGCTGTTCCTCCCTTCAAAGATTTTGGGGAACACCTCGGTGAGAGTGACCGGACGTTTCATCTGGCGCACGGTTACGCCGGTGAGAGTAAGACCGTTTCTGGTAATAATCTGGGAGACTGCACTCTCAATTTGTTTAGAGAAAGAGGATACCTTTTCCGGACAGGAGATACGGATATCCACTTCCCGGTTCCGGGTAGTGAGCAAAATATCGAACAGGCCCAGAGACTGGATATCCAGCTTGAATAGAAAGCGGATTGTATTTTCTCGTGCCCCGGACTCAGAGTGATTGCTTTCCCCTTCCGCATCCGGGTCCACCCACATCTCGGAGAAGAGCATCCGTCCATCCCACTCCAAAGGGAGGATATAGTGATTGACCGACATATAGACGCTCTCATTGATCAGCATGGCCCCCACCAGATTTTGAAAGGCCTGTTGAATCTCAGCGCTCCCCTCACCCCGCAGAGCATGGGCGGCGGCGGCAGCCAAATGATCGGCAAACTGGCTGGCTTTGGTATCCTGGGAGGGCTGGCTTGCATGCAGAAGATTAAGCAAGGACTGATCGTCAACGCTGCCAAGCTGTTCCTTCAGAGCGCCGTAACCTGTAAGTTGATGGAACGCATCCAACAAATTTTCTGTCGAGCCGTTTTCATACCGCGCTACATCCAAAGTCAGAAGGGTGAGCAGGTTGCGTGATAAGCCCATGTCGTGGGTCTGCTCCACATAAGAGGACATGTGGGGGAAAACCTCCTGCTGTAAAAGAGAGAGGTTGCCTTGGCGATCCCCGGCGGCAATCCCGTTTTCCAGCCGGGCGGCCAGATCGTACAATTTTTCCGCCCAGGTGGAGGGGATGGAATCTGCCATCTCTTTCAGATTGCGCAGTAGATTGGCCTCTATGTGGCTGGTAGAGGAATAATC
Source organism: Oscillospiraceae bacterium (assembly GCA_045543215.1). Lineage (GTDB taxonomy): Bacteria > Bacillota > Clostridia > Oscillospirales > Oscillospiraceae > DXYV01. Next base: position 5,879 of record JAZQMD010000044.1, on the reverse strand, counting down.
GGCATAGTTTTTCAGGAAGTTTAGGATATCGGCACGCACATTATCCGATGAAGCGTGAGCGTAAGCGTTGCGCAAAAAGGAAAAGAGGGGGCCGGCAAACCGACTGCCGCCTTTGAACTGCCCCACAAGAAAATCCAGTAGCTGGGCCTGATCCATGTGCAACATTTCCATCACTTGGGACAGCTCAACGGCGATCCCCTCGCTCATGCCGGAGTGGACCACCGTCCCCTCCCGGGCCAGGAGCACCCGGGCAAGGCCATCCGACAGCCCAGAGGTCTCCTTCAGCCGCTGGAGGAAGGTCTGGAAGTTGGAGTCGTAGCGGATGTGGCCTTGAGCGTCCCGCAGGGCTCCATCTTGCTGCTCGGTCCTTCCGTCAGGTCCGCTTACCCGACTGGGGTCTGGAATGTTTTGGATTTGACTATTATCAGGAGAAATGGGGATGTTTCGATTGGCCGCGGTATTGTCATAACCCGGTACCGGATTTGTTACACCCAACAGATTAGCCATGCTTGACACCTCGAGACGAAATTTCAAAAATTTATCTAGTACACTTAACTATTTTTCGGGAATGCCGATAAATAATAAAGATATAAATTAAGGTGGTGCTTTTTATGGGTAGCGGTAACGACATTCTCGATATGTATATTTATGAGACAAATACATTGCTGGAGCAGTTGGAGAACATCGTTTTAGAATCAGAGAAGGCGGATACCTTCTCCCAGGACGGAGTTAACGAAATCTTCCGTATCATGCATACCATCAAGGGCTCTTCGGCTATGATGGAGTTTGATACCCTTGCGACCATTGCCCACCGTATTGAAGATCTTTTCTTCATCATCCGGGAGAACACTATGTCAGTGGTTTCTGAGGGCCATCGGCCCGCCCTATTTGACCTGGTGTTCCAGTCCATCGATTATTTCCGGGGCGAGGTCGAAAAGGTAGAGCTAAATCAGCCCCTTGATAGAAATATCGACACTTTCTTGTCAAATATTAATAGCCTTATTACTAAAATTAAGGACGAGGATACGGATACCCCTGTCCCGGCTGGGCAGACTGCCTCGGCTTTGTCCTCCGCTCCTCCTGCCGTCGGTGATATGCTCCCACCCCAGGAGTGGAACCCGGACTTTCCCTATGCCCTACGTGTTACCTTTGATCAAGGTTGCGGTATGGAAAATCTGCGCTCGTTTATGATGGTCATCTCCATCCGGGATTTCTGCCCCGAGGGCGACTTTACCTTTTTTCCTGCCGAGGTGGAGAATGAAACGGCTACTTCAGAGATCATCATCGAAAAGGGCTTTTTGCTTATGTTCAGGGATAAAGAGACACGGGAGAAAGCCATTCCAGTAGTCAAATCCTCTGGTTCAGTGAAGGCCTACCAGCCTTACGATTATCAGGCCACCGCCCAGAAACCTGTTGACGCTCCTGCCGATTCCCAAGCTAAGGGCAAGGCTGCCCCAGCTACAGAGAGAATCCAATCCGGCGTTCAGCCTACCACCCAGCCCACCGGACAGCAGCATCCCAAGGAGAGCCTCATCAGCGTGAACCTGTCTAAGCTGGAGCAGCTGAGTGCGGTGGTAGGGGAGATCGTCATTGCTGAGTCTATGGTAACCTCCTCCCCTGATTTGAAAGGGCTTAATCTTGATACATTTACCAAGTCGGCCCGGCAACTGCGCAAGCTTACTGATGAGCTTCAGGACGTTTCTATGGCTCTGCGTATGGTACCTGTGTCCGCCACTTTTCAAAAGATGAACCGTATTGTTCGGGATATGAGCAAGAAGCTGGGTAAGAGGGCCAAACTTACTATTATTGGGGAAGATACCGAGGTGGATAAGACCATTGTGGACAGCATTGGCGATCCCATCATGCATATGATACGCAACTCCATGGATCACGGGATTGAAGAGACAGAGGAGCAACGGGTAGCCGCAGGAAAGGACCCGGTGGGTGAGATTATCCTATCTGCCCAAGATACAGGTAGCGAAGTTATTATTGAGATCAGGGACGATGGACAGGGGGTAAGTTATGAAAATGTCCTCAAAAAGGCGATTAAAAACGGGATTGCATCCCCTGACGTGGAGTACACCAATAAGGAAATTCTCAGCTTTCTGATGATGCCAGGCTTTTCCACCAATATGGAAGTCACGGAGTTTTCTGGCCGGGGTGTTGGTATGGATGTCGTTAAACGGGGGGTGGAGGAGTTGGGAGGTACTGTCTCTTTGTCCAGCGAGCCTGGTAAGGGTATGACTACCACCATGCGGATCCCTCTAACCATGGCCATTATGGATGGCATGGAGGTATCAGTGGGGAAATCCTTCTTCACAATTCCTATTAACAACATTCGCTCTACCTTCAAGGTTCCTGCCAAGGAAGTAATACACGATTCTGCCAACGGAGAAATGATTAAGGTACAGGAGAAGTTTTATCCCATTGTCCGCGCCCGGGACCTTTACGGACTGAACGAAGGCTTTACCAATATTGAAGATGGTATTCTGCTCTGGCTAGAGTCGGGAGAGTGTGCTTACTGCCTTTTTGTGGACGAGCTTCTGGGTGAGCAGCAAGTGGTGGTCAAGCAGCTGCCGAGTTATGTCAATAGCTACAACATTAAAAATTACGGAATTAATGGATGTACCCTTTTGGGTGACGGTAGCATCAGTATTATATTAGATGTAGCCAATCTCTACACGGCGGCCCATCAGATTTGATACCCGGCTAAAGCAAACTGTGGCGGCGCTCGCAGGCAGGCGCAATCCAATCGAGGAGGAATAATCCAATGGGTGAAGATATGCTGTTTATGACTGAGGATCAGTCAATGGACCTGAATGTGCCTCAGGGGGAGGATACAGTAGGCTCCCGAAAATACCTCATTTTTGTGATTGACGATTTAAAGCTGGGTGTGGATGCCGGCTATGTGGTGGAAATTATTACAAACCATGTGGCCACTTACTTGCCTAGAGTACCTGAATTTATCCGGGGAATTATAAACCTGCGTGGACAGATGATCCCTATTGTGGATATACGCTTACGGTTGGGTAAGCCCTCTCTGGAGGGGAATCTGGTCATTGTACTCAATATAGAAGGAACCCAACTGGGTATCCTGGTGGATTCGGTGGATCAGATGGTGGATATCCACGACAAGGATATACTTCCAATGCCTCTTCACAGCGTACAGCAGCTGGTGTCCGGCATGTGCTCTGTGCCAGATGGATCGGGAACAATGATGGTACTGGATTGTGAGCAGTTGATGCCACATGAGTGAGCACAAGACGGGGAAGGAGCCCGTATTTTCTCCTATGACCATTACGGATGAGGACTTTCAGCGGCTGGTCAATTTCGTTCAATCCAACTACGGCATTAACTTGGCTCAGAAGCGCCAGCTTATTACCGGGAGGCTGTCCACAGCCCTGAAACAGCGGGGATACCGCAGCTTTGCGGACTTTGTCAACCATCTGCTTCAAACCAAGAGTGAGAAGGAGATTACCCTGTTGTTGGATAAGCTGACAACCAACTATACGTTCTTTATGAGGGAGCGGGAGCACCTGGAGCTGTTCTGTCAGAGAATTATTCCAGACATTGTGGGCCGTCACGAAAAGGATAAGACCTTGTCTATTTGGAGCGCCGGCTGCTCTTCTGGGGAGGAGCCTTACAATATTTCCATGTACCTCATGGACTACCTGGGCCCCCAGGCCAGGCATTGGGATACCCGACTGCTGGCTACTGATATCTCTGCCCAGGCCTTGACTGCTGCCCAGCGGGGAGTCTATGAACTGCCTGATACCGTTCCGTCTGAGTGGAAACGGAAATATTTTGTGCCGGAACAGGATGGACGCTATACCGTGGCCCCAATCATTAAAGAAAATGTAATTTTTCGTACTTTTAACCTGATGGAACCAATTCGGTTTCGGCGTAAATTTGATGTAATTTTTTGCCGGAATGTGATGATCTATTTCGACCAGCCAACTAAGGATGCACTGGTGCGCCGGTTTTACGATGCTACAGTCCCTGGTGGCTACCTGCTTATCAGCTATTCGGAGAACCTTAGTTCTAATATGCCGTACCGCAGGCTGGCCCCGGCCACTTTTCAGAAATAAGCAAGGATGTGATCCCAATCGTTACCACAGAAGTAAGAAAGATTCGCGTTATGGTGGTAGATGACTCCATGGTGGCGCGCAGTCTGATTATTAATGGCCTGTCCGAGCATCCCAGGATCGAAGTGGTGGGGTATGCCATTAATACCTTGGATGCCAGGCAGAAGATTCTTCAGCTCAAGCCCGATGTGATGACCATGGATGTGGAAATGCCTGGGCAGAGTGGGATTGATTTTTTGAAACAGTATCTGCCGGATCATCCACTTCCTGTGATCCTGGTGTCCTCCTTAAACTTAAAAGTATTTGATGCCTTGAGTGCCGGGGCGGTGGATTTTGTTCATAAGCCGGATGGGCATGAAAACCCGGGGGCTTTTATCAACGCACTGACCCAGAAGGTGCTGGTGGCGGCCACAGCAAAGGTGCGGGCCGTCCCTATCGTCCCGGTTCAGAAACCAACAGTAGAAGTATCAGTTCCCCCGCTGGGTAACCTGCCAGCTGTAGATAGGCTGCTCATTGGGTTGGGAGCTTCCACTGGAGGGACAGAGGCCACCCTGCAGGTGATGAAGCGGCTGCCTGAGGATATACCGGGTATGATTATTGTTCAGCACATGCCGCCCGGCTTTACCAAAATGTACGCCGATCGGCTTAACCGCCTGTGCAGGATGGAGGTGCGGGAAGCGAAGAACGGCGATGAAATCCACCGGGGGTTGGCTCTGGTGGCCCCGGCCGATTTACAGGCTAGGGTGGTGCGGATCGGAACAAAGTATACTCTCTCCTGCACCCCGGGAGAAAAGGTCAGCGGACACCGCCCCTCGGTGGATGCACTGTTCCAGTCCATGGCAGAGGTGGTCACCTGTAAAATGGTGGGCATTATTATGACCGGGATGGGGCAGGATGGAGCCGCCGGACTGCTGGCCATGCGCAAGAAGGGGGCCTACACCATCGGTCAGGACAAGGAGTCCTCTGTGGTCTATGGCATGCCTATGGTGGCCAATGATATTGGCGCGGTGTGTATTCAGGCCTCTTGCGAAAATATTTCCAACATACTGCTGCGGCATTTAAAAGCCCTTACTTAGGCAAAGAAAACTCAACATCCGGCGGCACCTTTTTGGTACCGCCGGAACATTTTTGAACGAGTAAAAAAGAAATTTCCTAGTATTTCTTATCTTCTAAAGAAAATTGCCGATATAAATGATAGGATTGCCAAAACAATACTTTTAATTTCCAATGAATAGGATGTGAGATGCCATGCTGCCTCCTTCTGGTTCCGGCATGATTTCTTCCTTGGGCTCCGCTCAGGTTTACCATCCCGCCTCCGAGCGGGAGGTAAGTGCCCATACGCTTCAGGGACATAGGTACGATTGTATAACCCTCTCCTCCGCTCCTACGGGGGATAGCCGTGTTCACATGGAGCTGGTCAGCCGCTTGTCTAATGAGGTGCGCACGACTACCACGACCGGGGATATCCAGGCTCTTAAGACCCAACTATCTACGGGACAGTATCAACCCGACCCTATGGCCATTGCAGCCAGGATCATGTTTCTGGGGGAGGATGGATAAATGAAAGATTTATATCCGGCTTACTTGGACGTATTGGATGAGCTGCGGGCTAATTTGGAAAAGCTGTCTTCTCTGGCGCAGGAGAAGAATGCAGCGGTGCGAAGGGATGACCTGATAGACCTTGACCATGTACTCAAACAGGAACAGGCCATTTCCCTGGCGCTGAGGGGTCTGGAGCAAAAGCGGATCAAGCTGCTGGTACAGATGGGGCTGGAAAAAGTGCCTCTGGTTGAG
>JAZQMD010000043.1:0-17743 GCA_045543215.1 Oscillospiraceae bacterium | reverse complement strand
TCACAGAACGACATGGCTACGATCCGACTTCGTCAAAGCGGGCGAAATAGCGGCCCAGCATCATGAAATCAGCCCCCATGGCAAGGGCCAGGGTGATATGATAATCGTGGACAATACCGCCGTCGGAGCAAATGGGGATATAGGTTCCGGTTTCTTCAAAATAGGCATCCCGAGCCTGGCACACGTCGATGAGGGCGGTGGCCTGCCCGCGGCCAATACCCTTTTGCTCACGAGTAATACAGATGGATCCTCCACCGATGCCGACTTTGATGAAGTCGGCCCCGGCCTCGGCCAAAAAGCGAAAACCGTCACCATCTACCACGTTGCCTGCGCCAATTTTTACTTGGTCGCCGTAGTGTTCCCGGACCCATCTCAGGGTAATGCGCTGCCACTCGGAGAAGCCCTCGGAGGAGTCAATGCACAGCACATCGGCTCCCGCATCCAGTAGGGCGGGGATACGGTCAGCATAATCTCGCGTGTTGATCCCGGCGCCCACTACATAGCGTTTTTGGCAATCCAAAAGCTCCAGAGGGGAGGCCTTATGGTCAGAGTAGTCTTTGCGGAAGACGAAGTACATCAGCCGGCCCTGGTCGTCCACAATGGGCAGATTGTTAAGTTTATGATCCCAAATGATATCATTGGCCTCTTTCAGAGTGGTTTCCTTGGGGGCGGTGACCAGCTTGTGTATGGGGGTCATAAAGGTTGAGATTTTTTCAGTCGGGGACATACGGCTCACCCGATAGTCACGGCTGGTGACAAGGCCCAGTAACTTTCCATTAGCCGTACCATCAGCAGTGACAGCCAAGGTAGAATGACCGGTGAGCTCTTTGAGGTCCAGGACATCGGCCAGGGTGTGTTCCGGGGTAAGGTTACTGTCGCTAACCACGAAGCCGGCCTTGTAGTTCTTCACCCGCCGAACCATAGCTGCCTCATCTTCAATGGACTGGGAGCCGTAGATGAAGGACACGCCACCCTCCTTAGCCAGGGATACCGCCATACGGTCGTCAGATACAGCCTGCATGATGGCGGAGGTCATGGGAATGTTCATAGATAAGGGGGGCTGTTCCCCCTTGTGGTATTTGACCAGTGGAGTCCTCAGGCTGACCCGGTCTGGGACACAGTCAACGCTGGAATAACCAGGGACGAGAAGATATTCGCTAAAAGTGTGGGATGGTTCAGAAAAAATAAACGCCATGGAAGCTACCCCCTGTCAAATTTCATGCAGTATAATTTGTTAAAAATAGTATACCACAAACAGGGAAACAGGGAAAGAAAAATTCGCATCTGTTAGATAATATGTTTTTATTTTTTATTATTGTATTGTTTGCGTAGCTTAGGGAGCGAATAGACCCTTCAGTAAACGGTAGAAAACCCCTCCAATACTTAATCGTGGTACCTCCTGGGTGGCTGTGATGGGGATAGAGGCGACAGTTTTTCCGTCCACAGTAACGTTAAGTTCCCCCAGTTTTTGCCCCGCCTCTACCGGGGCTTCTACGGACTCTGCTAGTACCAGGGATTGTTGGGCATTGCCAATCTGGGCTTTTTCCAACAGAACGGTAGGTGCTTCGGAAAGAATTGGCTGGACTACGGCACTTTCTCCCAAAACTACGTCCACTGGTGGAATGGCCTGCTGAGGGGTGACGGTGAGCAGAGCATAGTTGGCAAAGCCGAAATTAAGCAGGGCTTTGGCGCTTTCAAAGCGGTCGTCGGAGGTTGGTGCGTGCATGACCACGGCGATAAGTTCCATGCCATCACGCTCTGCCGTGGCTGACAGGCAGTAGAGGGCCCCATCGGTGGAGCCTGTTTTTAGCCCGGTAGCCCCTTCGTAAAAGCGGATGAGCTTGTTGGTATTGGAAAGCTGAAAGGCCCCGCCACGCAGGGTATCCATCCAGATGGTGGTGTAATTGCGAATATCCGGGTGGTTTAAAATAAGCTCCCGGCTCATAAGGGCGATGTCATAGGCGGTTGTAACATGTCCCTGGGCAGGTAGCCCGGTGCAATTAAGGAAGGTAGTGTTCTCCATGCCAAGCTCCCGAGCCCGTTCGTTCATTCGCTTTACAAAGGCGGATTCGCTGCCTGCAATGAGTTCGGCCAGGGCCACAGCGCAGTCATTGGCCGAGACCACTGACACCGCCTTGAGAAGTTCATCCACGGTGATTTGCTCGTTCTCTTTTAGCCATATCTGAGAGCCGCCCATGGAGGTGGCATAGGCTGAAACGGTGACTGGTTGATCCAGGGAAATAAGTCCACTGTCCAGGGCCTCGAAAGCCAGAAGGAGGGTCATGATCTTGGTAACCGAGGCGGGTTCGTAAAGAGTGCGGGCATCTTGTTCATATAGAATGGAGCCGGTCGTTTTTTCCATCAGAAGCACCGAGGGGGCGCTTACCATAGGTTCGCCGGTCACCCCTTTGGTGGAGGTGAGGAGAAGAGCGGCGGTGAAAGCTGCCACAAGAATGCGTTTCATGGTCATACCCCTTTCCAGGCCCGCAGCGCGGGCAGCTTGGTTCATTGTCAAACATATGATGGAGTAGGGTAAACTATGCATCTGATAAGGGGAAATACTATTGTTATGGAACAATTTTTCTTGGCATGCATAGAGTAGACTAAACGAAACAGGTACGCTTTGGTGCGTGCCTTTCGTGTGCAATTTACTTGGAAAGGAATCAATGTCTATATGATAAACGCAGCGTTATGGGCGGCCGGGGGCACCGGTTTCACCTTTTTACTTACCTCACTAGGGGCGGCTACGGTATTCTTATTTCGAAAAGCTTTGGCTGGCAGAGTACAAAAAGTATTTTTTGGCTTTGCTGCCGGGGTAATGATTGCTGCCTCGGTATGGAGCATGCTCATTCCAGCCATGGAGGAAGCCGAGGCGATGGGAATGGCCACTTGGGTACCGGCGGTGATCGGATTTATGCTGGGGGTTGGCATGATGATTTTGCTGGACTGGCTGGTAGCAAAGCTGCGAGGCGGAAAGTGTCGTGACCGGTCCACTGTACTTTTTTTGGCAGTAACACTTCATAATATCCCTGAGGGTATGGCAGTGGGTCTGGCCTTTGCCCTGGCGGCAGGCCACGGAGGTGACCCAGTTCTTTTGGCATCTGCAGCAGCCTTAGCACTGGGAATTGGAATTCAAAATTTTCCGGAAGGGGCAGCGCTCTCCCTGCCGGTTTGGCAAAGGGGGGAAACCCCTGCCAGAGCTTTTGGCTGGGGTGCTCTTTCGGGAGCAGTAGAGCCGATTTTCGGTGTTTTGGCGGCCCTATTGGCAGGGAGCGTTTCGGTACTTATGCCATGGTTGCTGGCCTTTGCTGCCGGCGCTATGATGTATGTGGTGGTAGAGGAAATGATTCCAGAGGCTTCTTCCCGCTCAGGCACCCTGGGGGCCATGTTTGGGTTTCTGGTGATGATGGCCTTGGACGTGGCTCTGGGATAGAAAGAGAGCCGGTAAAAAAGCTTATGCACCCGGCAGATATCCTCAGAATACACTGGACTAATCCAACTTGAAAGGAGGGAGGACGAAACTAAGATTTCGTCTGAAAATATGGATCAAATGGAACGTAACACCCCGGTAACTCCGCTGCCCAATCCTGGGGAAGGTGGGCCGGTAAATTCTGGAGACAATGGCGAGATTGCCACCCCGGTTATTCCCTTGCCCAATCCTGGGGAAGGTGGGCCGGTAAATTCTGGGGATAATGGTGAGGTTGCCACCCCGGTTGTTCCTCTGCCTAATCCAGGTGAAGGGGGGAGTGTGTACCCCGGAAACAGTGGAAGCCCGGTGGCCGTATTTCCCATTATTACCCTGCCCAATACTGGTGGGAGCACAAGTAATATTTGGTTGCGGTTTGCCAAGGTACGCTTTCTAAATGCCGCCTACGGTTACGGCGCCTTCCGGATTATGATTGGTAACCAGCGGGTGCTCAATTTCCTGGGCTACGCCTCTGTTTCCTCCTATGGCCGGGTATTGGTCGGCTATCAGACTGTAACGGTAATGGGACAGGATGGATATATCTATATTCAAAAATCTATGCCTTTCCGGGCGAATACTACATCTACTATGGCAATCATTAACACCGCCAGTGGGCTGGACTTGATCGAGGTTAACGACAACTGCTGCGCCCCAACAAATGGCACGGCAAACTTCAGGGTAAGTAACCTGGCCTACAACAGCAGGCCACTGGATGTGTTGCTGGGGGATGGTCGGGTGGTCTATGCCGACGTCCGCTTCAAGGAGACAACCGCCTTTAAACGCATTATCCCCGGAGCATACCAGTTCGATTTTGCTGAAACTAACTTCACTGCGATGCCTGCTAACCTGGATATTGAGACTTTGGATTCAGCCTTTATTGGTACGTACCCAACTTCGGGCACCGTAGCATCGGTCTATATGCAGGTGCAGTCTAATGCAAATTATACGGTGTTTCTTATCAGCAGCGGCTCGGTGATTAACCAGATCCAGACCATGGTAGTGGAGGATCGATAAGAGAATGTTTTAAAAAAGAGAAAAGACTCCATTTATTTTAAATGGAGTCTTTTCCTTCTTATAAAGCAGGATAGAAGGGATTATCCCAGGCGAACCAGGTCTTCAATAGGGAGGGAGCATAGTACAGCTTGAGAGGGGGCCCGTAGGCCATGCTTTTCGTGGATCGCCTCCATGATAGCTTTCCGGTCTCTTGGGGAGGAGACTATGGCCAGAAGCTCTTTTTCCTCCTGTACGGTGATGCCCATAACATCGTGAACCTGGTTGTCACCTGCCCAGCGGGCGCGTAAGATGGTACCGCCCCGGGCACCGGCGGCTTTGGCTGTGGCCATCACTGTATCAGTATAGCCCTGGTTGACTAAAATTAAAATAAGGCTATGAGGGGTATCGTGGTTCATGAGAGGGTCCTCCGTTTCTTCAAAATGCTCCAAGTGGTCCAGAGCAGCGGCCATAAGTCCACTAACAGCAGACAGGGGAAGGGAAAACAGGATGCCTCTGGCGTGGATGTTGCCCCCCAGAGTGGATTTCAGACGGCGCAGCAGGCGGTCGGCCGAGCGACGGGTAGCCAAGGTGAGCAGTATGTCCCGCTCTGCTGTCCCAATGCCCAGCATATCCAGCACCTCAGAGGAAGCGGTGCCACGGCCGGAAAACTGCCACAGGCAACGCAACTGACAGGAATCGGAGTGATAAAATTGAACCATCCGGGCACCCTGTCCACGCTCCACAATGGTAATTAGAAGCTTCATGGGATCACTCATGGGAGGTTACCTCCTCTCTGGGCTGATCAAAATAGAGAATTTGGTCATGTTGAGCCAGGGCTACGGCAAGTTCACGACGGGCGTGTTTGCGCTGGAGACTGTAAAGTAGACCCAGACTTTGGATGGTAACCAGAGGGGTCATGGCAACCAGGGCAACAATGCCAAATGCATCGGAGAGAATATTGCCTCCCAAGGCCTCGCAGGCACCCATAGCCAAAGGGAGGAGGAAGGTGGTGGTCATAGGGCCGCTGGCTACTCCGCCAGAGTCAAAGGCGATTCCGGTGAATATATGGGGAACAAAGAAAGTGAGGCTTAGGGAGAGCAGATAACCGGGGAGCAAAAACCACAAAATAGAAACGCCGGTGATGATACGTATCATGGACAGAGCAACGGACAGAGCAACGCCTACCGACAGGCTTAAACCAATGGCCCGTTGGGTGATGGAGCCATTGGTAAGCTCCTCCACCTGCTTGGTGAGTACCTGCACCGCTGGCTCTGCTCGGACAATAAACCAGCCGACCAACGCACCGATAGGGGCCAGCAACCAAGGCTGGGCGCCGCTGCCCAGGGTGGAGCCGATGTACTGCCCGGCAGGCATGAAGCCAACGTTTACACCTGAAAGAAAAAGCACCAGTCCTACATAGGTATAGGCCAGTCCGATGAGGATGCGGATAATTTGACTGCCATGGAACCGATGGGTAAATAGCTGGAACACAAGGAATAGTCCGACAATAGGTAGAATAGCAACGGATACCTCTTGAAAATAGTGAGGTAGGGCGGTAGCAAATTGGGCGGCGGCCTGCCGAGTGGTGTGGATGTCTGCCAGTGGGGCGGGCGTGTAGGCACTGGAGGGCTCGTAAAAGATACCCAGCAACAGCACCGACAAGATAGGCCCAATAGAACACAGGGCAATAAGTCCGAAAGAGTCCACGGCAGAGTTTTTATCGCTGCGAATGGAGGCCATACCGATACCCAAGGCCATAATAAAAGGAACGGTAATGGGACCGGTGGTTACTCCACCGGAGTCAAAGGCGACGGGTATGAAGTCTGCCGGGGTGAAAAAAGACAAGGTAAATACAATGATGTAAAAAAGAATAAGGGCGCGAGATAAGGGAATTTTCAGAAGCATCCGGGTCTCAGCCGTTGCCAGGAAAAGGCCCACTCCTACTGCCACAAATAGGATGAGGGTTAGATTGGGAACGGAAGGAAGCTGCTCTGCTAGTACCTGAAGGTCGGGCTCGGCCAGAGTAATTAAAAAGCCCAATATAAAGCATATCAAAATGGGGCCCCAGGCCCGTCCGGCTTTGCTCAGGGCGGCACCGATGCCCTCTCCCATGGGAATCATGGACATATCCGCACCCAGGGTAAACAGCCCCATACCGACTACCAAGAGAATGGCACCAAATAAAAAAAGAATCAGGACACCTGGGGTAAGGGGAGCGATAGAGATGCTCAAAGCTAGGACGATACCTGTGATGGGAAGCACCGAAGCAAGAGATTCCCGAATTTTTTCTTGTAAATGCTGATTATGGAGCATGAAAGCCCTCCTTTTTGAGGAGATTATGTGGCAAATAGATGTATACAAAATCATACCATAACACAAGGGGATTACGCAATAAATAAGATGTTAAGGTTCTGTAAAGATAAAGAAGTGGTTAAATACTGAATAAAAAATAAAGTTTCCCACATCCTCCAAGCCCTTATTGAAGGATGTAACCCAGTACATAAGTAGCCCCTGGAACCATGGGCCCAGGGGCGTGGTATTTTAGTTAAATTTATAGATTTTCCGTATGAGGCGGTATATATGTACTGACAGCTTGCGGCCCTGGTAGCCAGGAATATTGGAAGCGGTGTTAGTCACCCGGTAGCGACAGCGGCGGTATAGGGCCGGATCCTTACTGCGCAAATATTCCCACAGTTCAGTGCGCTTACCCAGAGACTCTGGCGTATTCGCAATCACGGTGAAAATGGAGGAAACAGACATCATCATAGATAGGTAATTGAACATGTAGCGCCCCAGTTTACGCTGTGTTTCTTTGATTTGGGTCAGGTCGTGGGCATCAATCATAATTTTGGTGATCTTTACCTGCTGCTCATAACGGCCGGCCATTACCGACTCGTTTACTGACTGGTCGGCCCGTCCAATAAAATAACGGTATAAGTCAGTATTTAGGTAATACATAGTTTTTACATAGGGTAGAGGGAGGTAGACAAAGATGTTGTCCACATAAAAGGTGTGCTTAGGTAATTCCAGTTTACAATCACGCAGTAATTGGGTACGGTAGATTACCGAGTGCATCAAAAGATACTGGGAGGTACGAAAATGGCCGATATCATCCCAAGTAAAAATTTGGTTAGCTGGAAATATATTCTTATAGCCCATAATTCTGCGGGTGTTGTCCTCCACATGTTCATATACATAGTTGGCAATGACCATGTCCACAGGGGCAGGCATTTTAGAAAATTCCCGCAGCTTTTCCATCACCAGATTGAGGGAAGATTCGTCCAGCCAATCATCGGAATCCACCACTTTATAATAAAGGCCGGATGCGTTGCGAATACCCTGATTGACCCCTTCTCCATGACCGCCGTTTTCTTGGTGGATGACGCGAACGATGCTGGGATACTGTTCAGCATATCGGTCGCAGATAGCGGGGGTATCGTCTTTGGTGGAGCCGTCATCCACTAGGATGATCTCGGCATCTTCCCCAGCGGTAAGGAGGGTTTGGATACAGTGGTCCATGTAAGCTGCAGAATTGTAACAGGGAACGGTAAATGTGATAAGCTTCAAACTGAGTCTCTCCTTTTCAAAAGGTTAGGGGAAATGGTACAGATACAGCCCTTCTTTTGACTTTACATTAATGTGTCGGCTAATGCAAGCGCACGGGCCACAATGGCATCCATATTGTAATATTTATATTCTGCCAGGCGACCCAAAAGATGAAGGTTTGGATGCTTGGAAGCCAGGGCGGCATACCGAGCATAGAGGGCATTGTTCGCCTCGTTAATAACGGCGTAATATGGCGTTTCACCGGGAGCGCCGGTATAGGCCCGAGAAAATTCCCTTACAATGGTAGTGACATCCGGTAAAGATTGGCCGGTGAGATGTTTAAATTCGGTAATGCGTGTATAGTCCTGGTCAACGGTATAGTTCACCGTGCCGTGGCTCTGCCAAGAGGTGACTGGGTGTGTCTCAAATTGGAAGTCCAGAGTACGGTAAGGCAGATGTCCAAAGCGGCAACCGTATAGTTCATCGACTGCACCGGTATAGATTACTACTCCGTCAAAGGGTATACCATCAAAGGAAATGCAAGCCCCTGACAGATCAAACCGATCGATAGCATCGGAATTTAGCTCAACGGTAATATTGGGATGAGCGAGCAAACGCTGAAAAAGGGTGGTGTAGCCATCCTGGGGCATGCCCTGATAATCATCTTGAAAATAGCGGCAGTCCCGGGAGAGGAACACTGGAACCCGGGCTGTTGTATTAGGATCGATCTCCTCGGGAAGTTGGCCCCACTGTTTCATGGTATAGCGGACGAATACATGGTCGTATACATAGTTGGCCAGGGCGGAGATTTCGGGATCGGGGCTTTGCCGCAACTCTAGGATGGTAACCTTTTTTTCGGCCCCATAGGCAGCGATAAGCTTATCCTCCAAAGCCTTTGCCCTGGGCTGGCCAAACGCGGCTTCCAGGGAGATCAGGTTAAAAGGAACAGGATATTGGATACGGCCAGAGGGGCCGGGGATGTTGGCAACTACCTTGTGTTGATAACTGGTGAAGGGAGAAAAACGACATAGGTAATCGTATACCCGCTTGTCATTTGTATGAAAAATGTGAGGGCCATACTGGTGGATAAGGACTCCGGCATCGTCGAGACGATCATAAGCATTGCCGCCGATGTGGCCCCGACGCTCCAACACGAGCACCTGTCGACCGCCGCGCTCGGCCAGTTCCCGGGCAGCAGAGGCACCGGCAAAGCCTGCGCCTACGACAATGGCATCATATTTCATGAAAAATCCTGCTTTCTTAGTTTTTATAACAGAGAGCGATTTATTTGCAAAAAGTCTCTACATAGTGGTCAATGGCAGCGTGGATGACATTGATGGCAGCCTCCCGGCCATTGATGTCCCCTGGCGCTGCCTCCTTGCCCTCCAGATTTTTGTAGACTGAGAAGAAGTGGGTCATCTCGTCAAAAATATGGGGTGGAAGCTCGGAGATATCGCGATAGCTGTTATAGGTAGGGTCAGAGAAGGGGATGGCGATGATTTTTTCGTCATTTTTACCGCTGTCCAGCATGGAGATATAGCCCACAGGATAGCATTGTACAAGGGTCAAGGGATCCAGCGCTTCAGAGCACAGTACCAGTACATCCAGTGGATCGCCGTCGTCGCCGTAGCTACGGGGGATAAAGCCGTAATTGGCAGGGTAGTGGGTCGAGGTATGGAGAACACGATCCAGCATGATAAGGCCAGTCTCCTTGTCCAACTCATACTTCTTTTTGCTGCCCTTGGAGATTTCCACGACTGCCATAAAATCCTGCGGGGAAATACGTTTAGGGTCAATGTCGTGCCAAATGTTACTCATTAAAGGTGAGCCCCTTTCGGAAACGAATTTTCTTATGTTGATCCCTACCATTATAACCCTATTTTTTTATAAAAACAACGAAAAGTTGCAAAAACCTTTTTCCAGACACGGTAGAGAGAAAGTCGGGGTAGAAGAATGTTTTTTAAGATGTAAAAAGATGCAGGCTATGAATGTAATCTATTGATAAGATTAGCTAAGAAGTAGGAATTGTATCTTTACAGAAACGCTCTATTATGCTAGTATGTTAAAGAGTACGCAGGTGAGGATTGCGTATTGTAAATGTATGGAAGAGAGGATATGATGCTATGAAAAAGAAGATGTTTGCACTGTGTTTCATCCTGACCATGGTCTTGGCCCTGTCAGCCTGTGGCGGGAAGGATGAGGCTTTGATGTACGCTGTGGAGGCCGGTTCCGCCGGCGAGGCTGTGGCCCAGGAAAAGGGATTTGACTACAACTCGGTGGCAACCCAAGCTGATGCTTTGATGGAGGTGGCCTCCGGTAACTCCGATGCTGCCATCATTGATCTGCTCATGGCGGGTGCCATGATCGGGGAAGGTACGAGCTATCCAAACCTGACCTACACCGACCGCCTGACCGAAGAGGAGTATGGCGTAGGCTGCCGGAAGGAGTCCGATCTTACTAACTTTATTAATGAGGTGCTTGCCGAGACTTATGCCGATGGCACCATGGCTCAATTAGCCGCCACTTATGGCATCCCAGAGGATGTGATTATGGAGCAGCCTGCACCTACCGGCTTTACCCCCGCCGCCGACGGTGATGTGGCTTACATCCAGGAGAAGGGCTCACTGGTTGTGGGTATTACAGAATTTGCTCCGATGGACTATCAGGATGACAGTGGGCAATGGGTTGGTTTTGATGCCGATATGGCCCGTTTGGTGGCCGACAGGTTAGGCGTGGAATGTGAGTTTGTTGTGATCGAGTGGGATAACAAGATCATAGAGCTGGATGCAAAGAGCGTCGATGTGGTGTGGAACGGCATGACGCTCACCGATGAGGTCAAAGGCGGTATGAACTGCACCAATGCTTATTTTAAAAACGCTCAAGTGGCAGTAGTTTCATCCAACTGAGGCAGCCGCTAAAGGGAAATGGACAAAGGCAGAGAGCGAGAGTGCCCTCTGCCTTTGAACGACTTTTTGTCAATCACCAATAGACAGGAGAATCGACATGCTTTGGAATGTAACGCTGAGGTTGCTGGGTGGGTTGGGCACTTCGATCCAGATTTTTTTTCTCACCCTCCTGTTTGCTCTGCCCCTGGGACTGGCCGTCGCTTTTGGTTCTATGAGCCGATGGAGGCCGGTAAGTGTCCTGTGTAACCTATTGGTGTGGATCATCCGGGGTACTCCGCTTATGCTGCAGCTTATCGGCTTTTTTTACATACCCGGAATTCTGGGCTGGAATATCTGGGGTGGAGGGACCTCTGGACGGATGGCTGCCACGGTGGTGGCCTTCTCCATAAACTATGCCTGTTATTTTTCGGTGATCTACCGGGGAGGCATTCAGGGGATACCCGTGGGCCAAAGGGAGGCGGGACAAGTCTTAGGTATGACCAGGAGCCAGATCTTTTTTAAAATTACGCTGCTCCAGATGATTAAGCGGATTCTTCCACCCATGTCTAACGAAATTATTACGCTGGTAAAGGATACTTCGTTAGCCCGTACCATTGCCGTGTACGAGCTGACCTTCACAGGTTATTCCTTTATGAAAAATGACGGTTTGGTGTGGCCTTTGTTTTATTCTGGTGTGTTTTACCTACTCTTTGTGGGTATTTTAACCATCCTGTTTAACTATATGGAGCGCAGGCTCGGCTATTTCTGCTGAGGAGGTGCAGTATGGCTATTTTAGAGGTTTCGCACATTGAAAAAAGATTTGGCAATACCCAGGTGCTCAATGACATCTCCTTTTCCTTGGAACAAGGACAGGCTTTGGCTATCATCGGATCTTCAGGGTCGGGTAAAACCACTCTGCTGCGTTGCCTCAATTTTTTGGAGCGACCGGATCGGGGGATCATCGCGGTATCTGGAAAGACCATATTCGATGGGACAGATTTGACAAGCCAGGCTGAGTCCGAGATCCGCAGAAAACGGCTTCATTTCGGGCTGGTGTTTCAATCCTTTAACCTTTTTCCACAATATACTGCTTTGGAGAACGTTACCTTGGCCGGCTGCTTGCTGGCAAAGGAGCAGGAGGATTATAAAGTTAGGAAAAAGGAGATTTTAGCGGAAATAGAGGCCAAGGGCCGGGAGTTACTGGCCCGGATGGGACTGAGTGACCGGGCGGATTATTATCCTCATCAGCTCTCTGGTGGCCAGCAGCAACGGGTGGCGATCGCTCGGGCCCTGGCCTTGAGTCCTGATATTCTGTGTTTTGACGAACCAACCTCCGCTCTGGATCCGGAGCTTACGGGGGAAGTGCTGAGGGTTATCCGTTCCTTAGCTGAGCAGAAAACTACTATGGTTATCGTTACCCATGAGATGGCCTTTGCAAGAGATGTGTCTGACCGGGTTATTTTTATGGATAGGGGAGTTATTATAGAACAGGGGAATGCCCGGGAGGTCATCGAGCATCCCAGAGAGGAGCGGACAAAACAGTTTCTCTCTCGATATTCAGAAAATTGATAAACTTATCTGGGGCGCTGCGCTGCGGCGCCCTTTTGGTATTTATTTACCTCTTGACACAGTGGGCAGTTTATGCAACAATGATAGAACAAATGTTCCTTCTGGGGGCGTGAATATGGATTTGATGGACAAGCTGGCTATTTTGGCTGATGCGGCCAAATATGATGCTGCCTGCACCTCCAGCGGAGTGGATCGGAGCAAACGGCCGGGCGGGATGGGCAGCACTATGGTAAACGGCTGCTGTCACACCTTTTCTGCTGATGGGCGATGTGTCAGCCTTTTGAAGGTGCTGCTCACAAATCGGTGCGTTTACGACTGTCAGTACTGTGTCAATCGTCGGTCTAACGACATTCCCCGGACGGCTTTCACTCCTCGGGAACTGGCTGAGTTGACCATTGGTTTTTATCGGCGCAATTACATAGAAGGATTGTTTTTGTCCTCTGCGGTATGGGGCTCTCCAGACCATACTACCGAGCTTATGGTGGAAGTTTTGCGACTGCTGCGGGAGGAGTATAGTTTTTGGGGGTATATCCATGCCAAGGCTATCCCTGGGGCCGATCCCTTGCTCACTCAGCGGTTGGGTTTTTTGGCCGACCGGATATCGGTGAATATCGAACTTCCCAGTGAGGCAAGTCTGAATGTGCTGGCCCCGGAGAAAAGGCGGAGGGATATTTTAAAGCCTATGGCTCAGATAAGGGACGGTATTGTGCAGTCCAAACAGGAACTGACGGTGTACCATCACGCTCCCCGTTTTGCTCCGGCGGGACAGTCCACCCAGATGATTATTGGAGCTAGTCCAGAGAGTGACCGCCATATCCTTACGCTTACCCAGGCCCTCTATGACAAATATAAACTCAAGCGAGTATTTTACTCTGCTTACATGCCAGTGTCAAATAGCAAGCTTCTTCCAGAGCCGACCGGTTTCAATCCCCCCCTGCTGCGGGAGCACCGCCTTTATCAGGCCGATTGGCTATTACGTTTTTACCATTTCCGGGCGGAGGAGCTGCTGGATGAGGGGGAGCCTAATTTTAATCTCTTACTGGACCCTAAGTGCTCTTGGGCCCTGCGGCACATGGAGTTTTTTCCGGTTGAGGTCAATCGAGCAGACTATGAGACTTTGCTCCGTGTGCCAGGTATAGGGGTGAAAAGTGCAAGGTGTATTCTGGTGGCCCGGCGCTGTGGCTCTCTGGACTTTCAGTCACTGAAGAAGTTGGGAGTAGTTCTCAAACGGGCTCAATACTTCCTCACCTGCTCGGGGAGGATGATGGAGGGCCTACACGTCTCGGGGGACGGGGTGTTGCGTCATCTGGTGGCTCTGGAACGGCCCATGCTGGCTCAGAGTGAGCCAGAGCAGTTATCTCTGTTTGAACAGGTTGGATAAGGAGGGAGGCTATGACAAAATGGATCGAGGTTGCATACTCCTATGATGGTACTTTTGATGGCTTTCTTTCCTGCGTGTTCGGCAGTTTTCTTTATCAAGAGGCTCCGGTCTGCTTTTTGGGGCCGGAGGAAGGACAGGCTTCCCTGTGGCCGGAGCGGATAGTGGAGACCAACCAGGATCACGCTAAACAGGTGTACCGAGCCCTGGCACTAAAGCTGGGGGTAATGGGTAGGCAGATGGTGAAGCGAGGCTTTCTCACCTGTCTGCCCCAACGGGAACTCCATTTATGGCGCTTTATCCACCTCGGATATGAGCGGGGGAGAGCTGTGGTACATGATTTGGCGGAGGAACGGGTAAGTGTCCTGGTCAGGGCAGTCAGAGGACTGGAACAAGAGGCTCATAAATACAAAGGTTTCGTACGCTTTTCTCAGCAAAAGGGGATACTAGCGGCTGAGATTGAGCCGAAAAACCGGGTTCTTCCTCTTCTGAGACATCACTTTTGTACCAGGTTTGCAGGTGAATGCTTTGCTATACACGATCGAACTCATAAAGAGGCTCTGTTTTATCAGGGAGGAAAATGGGCTATCGTGCCGGTGGACCGCTTTCAGATTGGAGATCCGAATGAGGACGAGCTGGATTATCGGCAGCTTTGGAGGCGGTTTTACAATGTCATTGCTATTGAGGGGCGGTATAACCCTCGATGTCGCATGAGTAATATGCCGAAGAGGTACTGGAGCTGCTTGACCGAATTCCAGTCCGATGAGGTTGGAAAGAACTTGGCATCAGATCCTTAGCTGCATTTGGAAGGTAGACTTTTTTACACTGGCAGGCATCAGATTTGTAGGAAAATAACTTCCACCTCTTGCCAAAAGGGACAGGATTTGATTATAATAGGAGCTAAGTAAAAGAGGGATTCCGTCAGGAAGTCCCTTATGGAAGGAAGGCAGCCCCATATTCAAGGAGGGCTGGCTCTATTGAAGCGTCGGTAGGCGCATGGAGGTCAAAATGGAGCTTCAACAAATCTATGCTATGTATTTTAGCGCCACGGGAACGACTAAAAAGGTAGTTACAGCCATAGCAGACCGTCTTTCAAAGCTTAAGCATGGAATCGGTGCGACCAGGATTGATTTTACGCTGCCGGAAAGAAGATCTAAAGTACAGTCCTTTCATAGTGGTGAGGTGGTGGTGTTCGGTGTGCCGGTCTATGCAGGGCGGGTGCCCAACGTACTTTTAAAGTACATCCGCACAATACAAGGAGGAGGAGCCTTGGCTGTCCCGGTGGTGAGCTATGGAAACCGTAACTTTGACGACAGCTTGATAGAACTGCGGGATTTATTGGAGGACGGCGGCTTTCACACAGTGGCAGGGGGGGCTTTTATCGGAGAACACGCCTTTTCCAACACGCTGGCTGCAGGCCGACCGGACGAAAAAGATCTGGCGGTGGCGGAGCGTTTTGCCGATGGTATTTTCGAAAAGTTAGAGAAAATAGAGGGGATAGAAGATTCAATTGCCGTGGAGGGAAAGAACCCCTATCGTCCTTACTATGTTCCAAAAGACCGGGGAGGAAATCCGGTGAATATCCTGAAAGATAGGCCCAAGGTCAACGAGCTGTGTACGGATTGTGGGATCTGTGCTGCTGTCTGTCCGATGGGATCCATTGACAGCCTTGATGTACGGGAGTATGTGGGGATATGTATCAAGTGCGGTGCTTGTGTGAAAAAGTGCCCGGTTCAAGCGCGCTATTACGACAGCTATAATTATTTATATCACAAGGAAGAATTAGAGGTTGAATTTACACGCAGGGCAGAACCTGCAATTTTCCTGTGACATATAATAAACAAAATTCCCTCTGATACAGAAAAATAAATCTGCATCAGAGGGAATTGTTATACCCAAATCAAAAATATTGTAATAACACCGTCAAAACAAAGCAAATAAATCTAGGTGTTTACAGTCGCTTTAAGTCATATGGCGTGGTTTGGTAGACGTAATAATTAAGCCAGTTGGTGTATAAAAGCTGTCCGGCAGCGCGCCAACGAACGATAGGGCTTTGCGCAGGGTTATCGTTGGGGAAGTAGTGCTTGGGGACGGCAATATCCAGACCTCTGTTTACATCACGAAAATATTCTAAGGATAGAGTTTCCGGGTCATACTCTGGGTGACCCAAGATAAAAAAATGTCTGGAATCCGTACTTTTGACAGCAAAGACACCCGATTCCTCCCCGATAGCCATGAGTTCTAACTGAGGAAGCTTTAAAATATCTGACGCCCATACCTCGGTATAACGTGAATTGGGCGCTGCAAACACGTCATCAAAACCGCGGAATAAAGGGGAGTTGGGCTTAAGAACTTTGTGATCAAAAACCCCGAAAAGCTTTTTGGGTAGGGTACGTTTTTTGATGCCATAATGGTAGTATAGACCCGCCTGGGCACCCCAGCAGATGTGGAGCGTAGAGTGAACATGAGTCTTGCTCCATTCCATGATACGACACAACTCATCCCAGTAATCCACCTGGTCAAACTCTAAATTTTCTACCGGCGCACCTGTAATAATAAGCCCGTCGAAGTTGCGCTGCTGGACTTGATCAAAGGTGGTATAAAAGGAAGCTAGATGATTTTCGTCAGTATGTTGAGAGCGGTAAGTGGTGGTTTTAAGAAGCTCAACCTGAATTTGCAGGGGAGTATTGGATAGTTTGCGCAAAAGCTGAGTTTCTGTAATGATTTTCGTGGGCATGAGATTAAGAATCAGAAGGTCTAAAGGGCGTATATCTTGGTGAATGGCACGATATTCCGTCATGACAAAGATATTTTCACTCTCCAAAATAGCTTTAGCAGGGAGGGAGTCGGAGATACGTATGGGCATATGGTTGACCTCCTCGGGGCATCACGGCCAGAAAAATAGGCGTGCTTACCTTAAATATTTTAATGCTATTTAGAGTAACACATTTTACGTAGAGCTGCAAGGATGAAACGTGGGGTGGGAAAAGACAAAGTTTTTAGGTCTGGATTAGGGAGGTCAATTTTTTTATTTTTAAAAAGGGGGTTGACAACAGGCTGAGTTCATGGTAATCTATCAAACGTTGTCGCCACTATTGAGTGAGAGCAAGGTCAAATCAACGATGGGCTGCAAAAGTGGTTCAGGAAGTTGAAGAAAAAAGTACTTGACAAAGCTTATGGATGGCGATATAATGAACAAGTTGACCGAAAACAACTGTGTGGATGAAGGCGAGAGGCTAAGGGCTAAAAAAGTTCCGATGAGGCCAAAAAGTGCTTGACAAACAGTTTTGTTTATGGTAGACTAAGATCCCGCTGCAGAAGCGGCGTGCACCTTGTAAATTAAACAACGTAAAGAAACACGAAGCACCAGAAGGACAAAGGTTGTCCTTCACGAATGTCGGAAGATATTTGTGAGAGGAGCAACTGTTCAATTCTATTTTGAAGCTAGAGATAGTTTCGATGATATGATTTAAGCGATTGAAAAAGTCGTTTAGATACCATTCATTGAGAGTTTGATCCTGGCTCAGGATGAACGCTGGCGGCGTGCTTAACACATGCAAGTCGAACGGGGTACCCTTGAAGGAGTTTTCGGACAACTGATAGGAATACCTAGTGGCGGACGGGTGAGTAACGCGTGAGTAACCTGCCTTGGAGTGGGGAATAACACAGTGAAAACTGTGCTAATACCGCATAATGCGTTTGGGCCGCATGGCTCTGAACGCCAAAGATTTATCGCTCTGAGATGGACTCGCGTCTGATTAGCTGGTTGGTGGGGTAACGGCCCACCAAGGCGACGATCAGTAGCCGGACTGAGAGGTTGACCGGCCACATTGGGACTGAGACACGGCCCAGACTCCTACGGGAGGCAGCAGTGGGGAATATTGGGCAATGGGCGCAAGCCTGACC
>JAZQMD010000042.1:0-2394 GCA_045543215.1 Oscillospiraceae bacterium | reverse complement strand
AACTGGGGTATGCTCCCCTTTATAGCAGATGGGCTGGAAGATCTACATATCCGTCCGGGCGACAGCCTGTGGTTGCCAGGTGTGCGCGCCTTGCTGGAGGGAGACGGGGAAGAACTATCCGCAACCCTTATTCAAGACGGGAAGCAAATCCCTCTTATCCTCCATCTGCCGGGATTGACCCGGGAGGAACGGGATATCATTTTGTCTGGTTGCCTCATTAATTATTATGCCAAATAAACATGTAAACATACGGCTGTTTCCTGACAGGAAACAGCCGTATGTTTAGTTTCTCAAGCTTAATAGTTTCACTTAAATGAGAGGGCCGTTTGGGTCGGGTAGACGACGATAAACTTCCATTTCATGATGGATACGCGCTGCCAACTCCCTGGTAATCTGCCCAGGCAAAGCCCTCCATTTCCAATTTCCTCCCAAAATGGAAGGTGCGTTCATCCGGGCAGAATTGTCCAGCCCCAGCAGATCCTGCATGGTAACTACTGCCAGCTCACCCACGCTGGCCCAGGCTCCACGCATCATCCCCCATTCCCACCCCTCCTCCTGAGTCAGACGCAGGTACTCCTTGGCTGCCTGGACAGCGGTGGATGGAGCATGATCCATCCATCCCAGGATCGTATCGTTGTCATGCGTTCCGGTATACACCACGCAACGGTGTGGGTAATTGTGTGGTAAGTAATCATTATCCTCCCGGCTATCAAAAGCAAATTGGAGCACCTTCATCCCTGGATAGCCAGAGTCAGTGAGAAGCTGACGAACTGAATCGGTAAGGTATCCCAGATCCTCGGCAATAATAGAGCGACGCCCCATCTCCCCCTCAATAGTACGAAACAGTTCCATCCCTGGTCCCGGCCTCCAGCTACCGAACCGGGCATCCGGATCTCCATAGGGAATGGCATAATAGGAGTCAAACCCTCGGAAATGGTCAATTCGCAAAGTATCAAATAAGGCAAACTGATGCTTTATTCGCTCCCGCCACCAGCGGTAGTTATCCGCCCTCATGGCCTTCCAGTTAAACAAGGGGTTTCCCCAGAGCTGTCCTGTTTCACAAAATCCATCGGGCGGACAACCGGAAACCTCAGTGGGCCGCCCCCCCTCATCCAGCTGGAACTGTTCCCTTTCAGCCCAGACATCTGCGCTGTCGTAGGCTACATAAATAGGCAGATCTCCAATGATGGCTACTCCCCGCTCACGTGCCACAGCCCGCAGAGCAATCCACTGTCGATAGAAAAGATATTGCGTCCCCTCCCAGAAGGTTACCTCACCCGCCAGACTACGCCGGGCAGTTTCTAAAGAGCCGGGATCCCTGTTCCTCAGTCCCTCCTCCCACTCCTGCCAAGAGACTCCATCGTTGGCCTGCTTTATGGCCATAAATAGGGCATAATCTCCAAGCCAGTGGGTGTTCTTCCTCCGGAAATCCTCATAATCCGGCGGTGTTGCAGCCAACAAACGCTCCACCGCCCGCCGCAGCACCGGGTATCGGTTATGATAGAGCAGGCCATAATCAACCTGATCCGGGCTGCCCCAATCCAGATGGGCATACTCCTCCCTACGCAGCAGACCTTCCTGAGCCAGATCATCTAGGTCGATAAAATAAGGGTTTCCCGCGAATGCTGAAAAAGACTGATAGGGGGAATCTCCATAGCTGGTAGGCCCTACGGGAAGCAACTGCCAATAGCGCTGACCCGCCCGAGCCAGGAAATCTACAAATTCCCGCGCCACCCCACCCATAGTCCCAATTCCCCAGGGGGAGGGTAATGAGGAAATATGCATCAGGATACCGCTGGTTCTCACACTACCATCTCCTCTTTTATTTTGTTCAATTTCCCTACACACATTTGGAGGAATACCTCCCGCTCCCGATCAGGCAAAACTTTGCCTTACCAATACCCTAGCCAATCATTAGACTCAGGCTTCTGGAAACGTTTCCATGCTTTATAAACTTAATCATATTCCTAAAAAAAATCATTTGCAAATGTTTTTTTATTCTTTTTTCACCACTATTTTACAAATCAATATTTTTGGGGTATAATATAATATATTCCAAATTAAACGAAACAAAAGGAAGGTTCTCTGTATGAAACGAATATTAGCCCCCCTTTTACTGATCGGACTTCTCTTCTCTCTCCCCTCCTGTTCAGGCAACTCTGATCCGACTGGGAAAGATACCCTCACCATCGCTGCCTCTACTTATCCCATCTACCTACTAGCCACTACGCTCACCAGCGGTGTAGATGGGGTGACAGTGGAGTTAGTCATCAACCAGCAAACCTCCTGCCTCCATGACTACACCCTTACCGTAAATGAGATGAAAACCCTGGAGCGAGCCGATGTCATTCTTTTAAACGGTGCCGGGTTGGAGGATTTTATGTCTGATGCCCT
>JAZQMD010000041.1:0-25322 GCA_045543215.1 Oscillospiraceae bacterium | reverse complement strand
AAAAAACAAAAAAAAAGGCGTCCTTCTGCTAAAGCGAAAAGCATCCTTTTTATGTTCAAATAAAGCTTAACCCACAACAACCACATTAACAGCACGTACACCACGGCTGCCCCGGGGATCGGGCTCAGTATCAAAGGTGACCTTCTGGCCCTCCTCCAGCTTTTTGTAGCCGTCGCACATGATGGCTGAAAAGTGGACAAACACGTCGTCAGAGCCGTCGTCGTTGGAAATAAAGCCATACCCTTTTTCCGCGTTAAACCACTTGACAGTGCCAGTATACATGATGAATACCTCCAGATAAAATTTGCACTTTGAGACAAAATAATGCCCTTCCTTTACTCTCGGAAACGATCAAAGGAAGGGCTAAATCATTTCACACTTCAAATCTGCGAGGCTTATCATAACATCCATAGAAAGGAAAGTCAACAGGAAAAATCCCGTGTTTCACCCTACTTATTCCAGTCCAAAAAACCGTCTCCCATTTTCGAAAGTGACCGTCAATACCTCCTCCTGAGAAATCCCTTTGAGTTGAGCCACTGTCTCGGCACAACGGGCGATCATAGTAGAGTCGCACCGCTTACCCCGGTATGGTTCAGGCGCCATGTAGGGGGCATCCGTCTCCAACATCAACCGCTCCAAAGGAAGCCACTGAATAACCTCCGGTGCCCGCCTGGCATTTTTAAAAGTAATGTTCCCCGTAAAAGAGAGCATCCAGCCCAGGTCTACCAAGACTTTAGCATCTTCCAAGCTACCAGAGTAGCAATGGAATACCCCTCTGGACTTGGGATGGGCACGTACAATATCCAGACAGTCCTTATGGGCATCCCGATCATGAACGACAACAGGCAGCCCCAACTCCTCTGCCATGGAAAGCTGAGCATCAAAAAACTCTCGGGAGAATGCCCGCTCCTCCGGAGCCTTCACCCAGTAGTAATCCAACCCAATCTCGCCCACAGCTACCACTTTGGGGTGAACCGCCAACTCCCGGATCTGATCCAACTGGTCCATGGAAACTCCCCCCAGATCCTCCGGATGGAAGCCAACAGCGGCATAGATATGGTCATACTCCTCCGCCAGCTTGATGCAGGCCTTAGAGGACTCCAGATCACAGCCGGGGCATACTACCAACTCAACCCCTCTGGCTGGAAAAGAGGCAAGCAATTCCTCCCGGTCGGCATCGAAGGCCCGGTCATAGTAGTGTGCATGAGTATCAAAAATAGGCATCGCTTATCCCGCTTCCTTCACAATAGACATAAATCGTATTTTTTCCCTTATTTATATTACCATATAAAACCATATAATTATAAATATTACATAAGCCGGCATTAATGCTCCACCAAGCGCTTTCCAACGGTATAGATGTCTCCCGCCCCCACGCACAAAATCAAATCTCCAGGCTGAGCCAAGCTACGCAGACGCTCCTCCACCCGATCCAGAGTGGAGCAAAACTCAGATCCGGGTACGTGGAGGGCCACATCCTTGGCGGAAATACCCACCGTATTCTTCTCCCGGGCTGCATAAATTTCTGTTAAGATGGTCACATCCGGCTTCTTTAGCACCTCCACAAAATCGTGAAACAGCGCCTTGGTTCTGGTATAGGTGTGAGGTTGAAAGACACAGATCACCCGATGGTAACCCAGCTCTTCCGATGCCTCAAGCAAGGCACGCAACTCACTGGGATGATGGGCATAATCGTCATACAAATCAGCCCCATGATAGCTGCCCAGGTATTCAAACCGCCGCCCAGCCCCGCGGAAGGTGGCCAACCCCTCCTCTACCGCCTGGGGATGGATACCCAAAGCAACAGCAGCAGCAGCAGCGGCAAGGGCATTTTTCACATTGTGCATCCCCGGCACCCGAAGAACCACATGGGCAAAGAAATCATCCCGCAGCATTATATCAAAGATTGGCCTCCCCTTCTCCCAGGTCAGGTTGGCAGTATAAACATCTCCCCGCTCCACACCAAAGGTAAGCACCCGTCGCTCTATGCCCTCCAATGCATGCATGGTATTCTCATCCTCACAGTTAGCAACGATCATCCCATCCTTAGGCACCAGGTCCGCAAAGGAGCGGAAAGAGTGCTCTACATCCTGTAAATCCTTGAAAAAATCTAAGTGATCCGCTTCAATGTTTAAAATCACCGCCACTGTGGGGAAAAAGGAGAGAAAAGAGTTGCAATACTCGCAGGACTCCAGAATAATAGTGTCCCCCTTCCCTACCCGGTGGCCCGCTCCCAGCATAGGAAGCGCACCACCGATCATAACGGTAGGATCCTTCCCTGCCGCCATGACGATATGAGTGCACATGGATGTGGTGGTCGTCTTTCCGTGAGTACCTGAGACACATAGGGCATTTTGATAAGAGCGCATAATGGCGCCCCAAGCCTGAGCCCGCTCGAAAATGGGAAGGCCTGCTGCCCGGGCAGCGGCAATCTCCGGGTTATCATCATGAACGGCGGCAGTACGAATCACGCACTCGGCATTCATTTCCTCCACAGTATCCGCTAAATGACCAATCGTCACAGGAATACCCAGACTCCGCAGACGGGCTACCGCCTCGCCGTCGTTCATATCCGAGCCGGTAATGGTCATACCTCCTCCCAGCAGAACCTCGGCCAGGGGGGCCATGGACACACCCCCTACGCCCACCATGTGGGCCCGGCGGCCAGGACGAATATATTCATGGATGGTGGTAACTGGCATAAGTAGCCCTCCCCCAGTTCTCTTAAATTCTAATTATATCGCTCTTGTCAAGGACTGGCAAGTGTTATACTATTAGGATAAACGCAAAATGGAAAAATAAAACCGAATTGAGGGCAAATATAAATATGGACAGATCCCTTTCCATTCCGGCGGACGTGGCCCGGTGCTGCCGCCACCTGAGCACCGCCGGACATGCCGCCCATCCCGTCGGGGGCGCGGTGCGTGACTTGGTCTTAGGCCGTTCCCCCGGGGACTGGGACGTGGCTACCTCCGCCCTTCCCTCACAGGTGGAGTCTCTATTCACCGCTTCTCTTCGTCCTGCTGGACTGCCCCACGGCACGGTAACGGTGAATACCGGGGTACGTGAGGTGGAGATCACCACCTTCCGCCGGGAAGGCCCTTACTCCGATAGCCGCCGCCCAGACTGGGTGGAGTTTGTGGACAATCTTTCGGTTGACCTTGCCCGCCGGGACTTTACCATAAATGCTATGGCCCTAGATGATAACGGGGGGCTCATTGACCCTTTCGGCGGGCTAAACCATTTAAAACAACGGGTAATCTGCACGGTAGGAGACCCCTCCATCCGTTTTAAGGAGGATGGTCTTCGCCTATATCGGGCCGTTCGCTTTTCCGCCCAGCTGGATTTTGATCTTGGCTCAGCCGAGCTATCTGTCCTTGCCAACCACCCGGAATGGGGGATGCCCGTTTCAGCCCAACGTATCCGCTCGGAGGTTGAGAAAGGCCTATGTGCTCCTGTTCCTACCCGACTGCTTCCCTTATTCTCCAGCGGCTTGCTAGGTCGCTTTCTGGATCACCCCATCCTCCCAGACCTATCTTGGCTGGTCACCCTCCCCGCCTCACCCGTACCCCGCTGGGCCGGGCTATGCGTCGCCTTGCTGGAATCAGGGGCTATCAAATCCCCTGAGTGTTTTCTCCGCCGCTTTTGCATGGATAAGTACACTCTTAGAGGTGCCCTGACCGCCCTTGAACCCCTACTGCCCCATTGAGCCAAACACATCAGGTGCGCACATTCTTATCCTATGCTCTCAAATCATTTCTTGTGAAAAAACAGCCAGAATCGCCGGCTTTCCGACAACTTTGGCTGTTTTACTCCAATCATTTGCTGGTTCCCAATTGTCCCAATCCTATTTGTTCACCATATCGGGGTGGCAAAATAATCCTCAGGTGTCTCAGCCCTTCGGATCATCTCTATCGAGCCATCCTCCCGGAGCAGAAGCTCTGCCGAGCGTAACTTGCCGTTATAGTTGTAGCCCATGGCAAACCCGTGAGCTCCGGTGTCATGGATAACCAGTAGATCTCCTTTATCAATTTTTGGCAGCATACGATCCACCGCAAACTTATCATTATTCTCACACAGGGAGCCAGTCACGTCATACTTATGATCCCTAGGTGCGTCCTCCTTGCCCATAACAGTAATATGATGATAAGCACCGTACATGGCAGGACGCATCAGATTGGCCGCGCAGGCATCCACTCCAATATACTCCTTATAAGTGTGCTTCTCGTGGATAGCTCGGGTAACCAGACAGCCGTGTGGCCCCAACATATAGCGACCAAGCTCAGTAAAGATTGCTACATCCCCCATACCAGCTGGGGCCAGGATCTCCTCATAAGCCTGGCGAACCCCTTCACCAATGGCTGCAATGTCATTGGCCTCTTGGTCAGGCTTATAAGGAATGCCGATACCACCGGACAGATTGATGAAGGTAATCTTACAGCCCGTCTCTTCCGTTAGTTCCACCGCCAGTTTGAAGAGGATACGGGCCAGCGCTGGGTAGTAGGCATTGGAGATGGTGTTAGATGCCAGAAATGCATGGATGCCGAACTTCTTGGCCCCCAGTTGCTTAAGACGCCTGTAAGCCTCGGCTATCTGGGGACGGGTCATACCGTATTTCGCCTCTCCTGGGTTGTCCATAACCTGAGGACCATCTCCGGTATCCGCCAACTGAAACACTCCCCCGGGGTTAAATCGACAACAAATAGTCTCTGGGATATGGCCTACCGTCTCCTGCAGAAAATTGATATGGGTAATGTCGTCCAGGTTGATGATAGCCCCCAGCTTGTCCGCCAAGGCAAACTCCTCTGCAGGGGTATCGTTTGAAGAAAACATAATCTCCCCACCGGAAAAACCGCAGCGCTCGGACATCATAAGCTCTGTTAGGGACGAGCAGTCTACCCCGCAGCCCTCCTCCCGCAGGATCTTCAAAATAGCAGGCGTGGGGGTAGCTTTAACGGCAAAATACTCCTGAAAGCCAGGATTCCAGGCAAAAGCGTCCTTCAGAGCCCGAGCGGTGGCCCGGATCCCCCTCTCATCGTAAAGGTGGAAAGGCGTGGGATATTGGGATACGATCTTATTTAATGGGGTTTTTGAGATAAAGGGTTTTTTCATAGCAACTCACCTTACACCTTTCAAAATTAGTGATATTGTATCCAATCGTCCAATATTTTGTCAATAGAGAGAGCCCGTTCTTTTCTCTCTGACAAACAACTTTTCCTCAATAGATAAAGAGGAGGGCCATGTGCTTATGCCCACAGCCCCCTTTTTGCTTTAAGCCTGTTCCAGATTGTATAAAATTTGGGCCAGTTCCTCCCGGGTAACAAATTTCTTATATTTCCGGTTTCCCTTTTCGTCCCCGTTGATAATTCCCTGCTGTTCACAAAACTCTCTGGCCTGCTTGCTCCATGCCGAGGGTTCTTGGCTCGATAGTCCGGCCAGATAGGCCTCCATCATTTCATGAAACTGCTCCTGTGTCATGTTCTCCTCCTTCCAAAGGGGCATCTCAGGCGGATACTTTCCCGCCTGGATCATACTGCTGGTGTAGCGTCCTCCATCGTCCCACTGAAAATGGGGCATGTCCACAATGGATTTCCAATCTCCACCCCAGGTAAATCCCATCTCCTTGCCGATCACGGAGATCCCCGACCAAAAGGCACTGTCACTGTACTCCTGACCTCTCACATTCTTGCACACATCGAAGGCAAGCCCTGCCTGCACCGAGTGAAATGTGGGGACCTTGCTCCGACTGGTTCCATTTTTATAGCATTGGAGTTGGAACTCCTCGTCCCTCACGGTACCAGTAATCAAAACCGACCAGCCAGCTTCCCGACATCGATTCAGAAAAAGGCGGCAATTAGCCGCCACATCAGCCCGCAGCAAGGAAATATCTCTGCTATTGAGCATCCCCCTTCACCTCGTTATCCTCCTGTCCCTTCCGACTTTGGATGCCAAAGTAAAAAGCAATCACCACAGCATATACCGTCATAAAGTCCTGGCGGATTTCACCCACAACGGACATCTGGCAAAACACACCAGTCAGGGCCAGCGTAACCACGCTTTTTACTGACAGCAGATTCCCAATTCGCTGAAAAAGCTTTTCTATCATATCCCTCCCCTTTCTCAATCACAATCCTGACGCCGCTTTTCCCCCTTGTGATGCCATGTGTTGTACTTACTTAAATTTTCAAACAAAGACTTCATACTGTAAACCAGCACCACCCCGATGATCTCTGTGACCGCTGCCTTGGACAGGTTCTCGGCAATTTCATTGCGGCCCAACCAAGCCAGCACGTAGGAACACCACACCCAGGCCACCCCGTTGAGCAAGCACAGGTACACTATTTGCTTGGTGGTGGTACCTTTCACCCTGCCACCCCCAATCGAGCCAGCAAAAAGGTGATTAACGCTGTGGCAACTGCCAGTACCGCCTTGTCTGCCAGTCCATCCCAGCGCTTACCTGGCTTTTGTTCAATGGCATCCACCTTCTCGTCCAGCCGATCCACCGCTTGAACCACCTGATCCTGTTTAATGGCCATAACCTCCACCGAAGTAGCCAGTCGGTTAAGCGCATCAGTGGACTTTTCCAGTTTATCGATGCGCCTGGTGTTGGATTTAGCTCGAGCGTCCAGCGCTGCCATGCGCTCCACATCCCAGCCGCTTTCTTCCGGCATCTTTATAAACCTCCCCTCTAAACTCTCCTGTCAAGGTAAAATTTTTGTACGTCGACGTAATACTAGATGCCTATCCGCAGAAAATAAAAGAAGCCTTCACGAAGCAACAGCTTCGTGAAGACCTGTATCCTTCCACCTGGTCACAGGAAAATTCAGCCCTCCATTGCTCTATTTTTTACCCCCTCCAATACCTGGACAAAAGAATTAGCAAATAGACGAGCAGTTGTCAGGGCCTCCTGAAGGGTATTCCCATGTGACCCAATTTCTACCAGCAATGCCCCTGGAACAAGCTGCTGGTTAAAACGAGAGGTCCGCAGAACCATAGGTCTGGCCAAAACAGGCCAATCATTGTTCAGTTTACTTTGTACCTCAACTGCCAAAGCCAAATTTTCCCGCCAGTTATCGTGGGTCTGCCCTCCGGCATCGGTTCCCACTACCAGCATCACCTGGGCCACCTTTTCTCCATCCACCTCTGCCGTGGTCTTATACACCGTACCGTCCGAGGCAATAAGAGCATCCCGGTGAAGATCCAGGATGATCTGAATTGAGGGATATTGCTCCAGCCAGGCCTGAGCAGCCGCACCGGAGCGGGTATAAGCCCCATTGTATTCCGGGTAATCATATAGCTGTGAATCATGAACCACCGACCAGCCTGCCTCTCTTAGAATTTTTGCTACCTCTTCTCCCACTCGCACCATGTTATAATAGTTATCGGTGGTGCGACAATCACCGCTGTCAATATATACATCAGTTCCATCAGGGGTATATGCCTCAGTTGTATGAGTATGGATAATTAAAATCTGGGGCCCATCCCCATCCAGATTTATTTGAGGCCTGGTCAGGGCGGATAGATCCACCTCATAGTCCGTATAATTATATAAGTATACCCCTTGGTTGCTGACATACCGCTCTGAGGAATTTGCCGTTAAGGTCTGCTCTACAATATCCTCCGGGGCAGAAGTAGTGAGGATCTCCGCAGAATCCTCCGGATCCTCCTGGATCCCTGAAGGATTTTGCGCAGACGTTTGGGCGGAAGTCTCCTCCACCTGCCGTGCAGCCAAAGCAGCGGCAGCCCACGCGCCCTCTCGCAGTAGGGGCGATTGATCCAGAAATAGCCTATCCCATCCGCTGATGCCCTCCAGCGGCCCCTCCCGGATCGTCTCTCCCATTTCTGCCGTCAGCAGGGCCATAGCCAATTGGGCATTTTCTCCCAGTCCCTCCAACGCCTCTCCCGCCTTGTTCCAGTCTGCCGTCAACCATAGCATCCAAACCGTTCCACCCGCCAGAAATAAGGCCGCCGTCCGCCGGGAAACCGATCGCCAAAGTCCCGCCCTGCTTGTCCTTCTCTTCTGCATACCTGTGCACCCTTTCCAACCGTGATGCCTCCATTTTATGTCCCCGAAAAAAAATATAGACCATCCTCTTGCATTTCTCTGTTCCATTGGTTACAATTTGATCGTTTCCTAAGTCCGGCAGGTCAATACCATCTCAGCATTAAATGCTGTTAAGTTATGGATCACACCATTTACTTGTCAGATCGTGAAAAGGAGTTATTTTATGATCCAGATTATCACCGACAGCACCTGTGACCTTACTCCAGAGCAAGCCGCCGCATTAGGCCTTCAGGTGGTCCCCCTTACTGTCAACTTTGGTCAAAATGCCTATTTGGACGGCGTGGAAATCAGCCCTTCCGAGTTTTACGCTAAGCTGGCCACTTGCGCAGACACTCTCCCCACCACCTCTCAAGTCAGCCCCGGCACTTTTGCCGATGCCTTCTCCGCCGTTCTTAACCGGGGAGACGAGGTTGTGGGCATCTTTATCTCCTCTGAACTATCTGGTACCTACCAGTCTGCCCTCATGGCTAAAGATATACTGGATTCCGACCGCATCCATTTGGTGGACTCCCGGCTGGTCACCTTTCCTCTTGGCCTTCTTTTGGCCGAGGCCGCCCGGTTGCGGGATCAGGGTCTGGACGGAGCTCATCTGGCCACCCAGCTCTCCTCCCTTTCCCACCGCGTGCGCCTTCTGGCCGTACTGGATACGCTGAAGTATCTAAAGCTGGGAGGGCGTATCTCTGCGGCTACTGCTCTGGTAGGCGGTGCCCTTGGCATTACTCCCATCATTGGATTGAAAGACGGAAAGGTAGAGTCCCTTGGAAAAAGCAGGGGACGCAAAGCCGGACTGAAGTGGATGGCTGAGCAAATCACCAAAGAGCCCATAGACACCTCCCTGGGGATTGCTTTCGGCCACTCTAATTGTCCACAGGCTATGGAGGAGTGCATGGCGGCCTTTGCCGCATATATAGAAAGTGCCCCCTACGTCCATGCCGGCCCCATTGGCTCGGTTGTTGGAACCCATGCTGGTCCGGGGGCCACAGGTATCGCTTATTTTGTAAAGGAATCCTAAGAAGAAGGTCGACTCCCCACTTGTGGGTAGCCGACCTTTTTTCTTTCGCTACAGGCAATTTATCAGAAAACCACCTGAACTAGCGTCATATATAAAGCTGTTCCCCCCACGATGGAGAGCATACTGTTCTTCTTCCACAGATGCAGGATCACAACCACAGCGGAGGCAGCAAGGGTGGGAACCCAGGTTTTCAGAACAGAAAACTCAACCCCTCGCAGACAATAAACGATAAGCATAGCAATGATAGCCGGGGGAAGCACCTTGCCTAGATAAAGGATAACACCCGGAGCCTCTTTTCCCCCTCCAAAGAGTAAAAACGGCAGCGCCCGTGTGATGAAGGTGACCGCTGCCATTACGGCAATGGCGGTTACAACATACATAGTAGGTGTCATGCCGTTCCTCCCTCTCCTCCCGGCAGAGCAGGTTCTTCTATCCTAGGCCGCAGGATTAGCAATCCCCCAACGATGACGAGTAGGGCCGGGATAAGCATATTTTCCATCCCAACCAACATCAGTGCCGCCAGAGCACCCCCAGCCCCAAGAATGGCTGGAATATGACTTAAATAACTTTTCCATTGATCCACAGCGATAACCAGGAAAAGAGCGGTCATAGCAAAATCGATGCCCTCGGTATTAATGGCAATAAGCGAACCGGCTACTGACCCAATCACCGATCCGGCAATCCAATACAGGTGATCCAACAAGGCAACGGAAAAATAAAACTGCTTTTTGTCCACATCTTTCGGCACCTCTACCCCAGCCAGCAGGGCATAAGTCTCATCGGTGAGGGATGCGATCATATACAGTTTGCGCCATCCCATCCCCTTAAACTTATCCAACATAGACAAACCGTAGACCATGTGTCGAAAATTGATTACCAGGGTAAGGAAAGCCACCCTGGTCAAAGGGGTAAACGTAGCCAGCAAGTCTACTCCCAAGTATTGTCCCGACCCGGCATAGATGGTCAAAGACATAAGAAAAGACCAAATTTTGTTATAGCCGACTGCAGACATCATCCAGCCGAACACAATACCAATGGACAAATAGCCCATGAGTACAGGTAGCGTATAAGGAAATGCTGCCAACAGGGACCTGCGCGACAATTTTCATCACTCCGTTGCGTTGGATAGGCAGCGCAAATGCGCTCTGCCGCACGGGATGCGGCAATTTTGAATATTTTATCACATTCCTAAAAAAATACAAGAATGTATTTCTTTGCTTTACTTTGCTATAATACGGAGTATTAAAGCAAGGAGAGCAGTTGCATGAAGCGCCTCTTATTTATCTACAATCCCCTGGCAGGTCGGCAGAAGGTGACTAATCACCTGGCCTCAATCATAGATATTTTCTCAGCGGAGGGCTGGCTGGTCACGGTCTATCCAACCAAGGCCCAAGGGGATGCCGCAGCCGCAGCCGCAGCTCTGGCCGGCAGCCATGATCGGGTGGTATGCTGTGGAGGGGATGGTACCCTTAACGAGACAGTTTCCGGTCTGATGTGTCTTCCAGCCCCTCTACGCCCGGTGCTGGGCTATATCCCTACCGGCACCACCAATGACTTTGCCCGCAATCTCTCTCTCCCTCGTGGGATGGGGAATAAAGCCTCCGTTGCCTGTAGCGGAGTGCCCCGGGCATGCGACCTTGGTAAGATGGAAAAACGGTGGTTCACTTATGTAGCAGCCTTTGGCCTGTTTACTGACGTATCCTACGCCACCTCCCAAAATGCTAAAAACCTGCTTGGCCACACGGCCTATCTGCTGGAGGGTGCCAGCCGCCTGACCAATATCAAAAGTTATTTTCTGCAGGTAGAGGCTGATGGAATCTCCATAAAAGGCGAGTTTATCTACGGCATGGTTGGAAACACGGTATCCGTGGGTGGACTACTCAACCTGCCGGTAGACAAGGTAAAGCTGGATGATGGTCTGTTTGAGGTTCTGCTGATCCGCAAACCCAAACATGCTGCCGATCTTCAAACCATCCTGCGTTCCCTGACCACGCTGCAGTTCGTGGAAGATGGCCCCATTGTGGGCTTTCGTGCCAAAGAGATTACCTTCACGTGCCAGAGCCTTCTTCCCTGGACCTTAGACGGGGAGTTTGGAGGGGCACATACTTGCGCAGTCATTGAAAACCATCCTCAAGCCTTTGTATTGGCCTGTGGGAAGTGACCCTCGCCTTCCATAAGCAAGGCCCGGCAGAGAGAATATTCTCTCCGCCGGGCTCTTACTTACTTATTGCCTTCCTCCGTCTTCGCCTCAGGAGCAGATTGCACTGTGTTTTCCCCATCCGCCTTTTTCTTTCCCAGAAGAGCTGGAAGCTCCATACCCGCCATATCGAACAGCTCGTTCATGGGAGGGATTGATTTCATTAATCCAGAAATATACCCAGCTGTACCTGTCTTTCCGTCCTGGCCCCGGCCGCCGTCCCAGACGGTGACCTTATCAATCTTCACATTCTTAATCGCATCCACCTGGATCCGCATCAGCTGCTCCATCTTGTCGGCCAACATGAGAGAGACTGCGCTGGTGGGGTCTCCTCCGGCGGCGGAAACCACATCCCGCAGACCCTCAGCCTGCTTAGTAAGGATGGCCTGGGCACCCTCAGCCTCGGCCTGCATCTTCAGCCGGATGGCATCGGCCTCGCCCTTGGCCCTGCGGCGAATCTGCTCGGCTTCGGCTTCGGCCTCCAGTTCCTTGCGACGCTTGTCAATTTCGGTTTTAACGATAATATCAGCCTCTGCGGTAGCCTTCTCTCTGGCTGCGCGGGCAGACTCCGCCTTTTGCTGCGCGGCATATGCCTCTTCCAGGGCCTGCGCCTCAGCAATCTTCTCAGCGGAGGTAGCAATGCGGGTGGCCTCGGCTTCTTTCTCCCGCCGCTGGGCGTTTGACAGGGCCACCTCCACCTTGGCACTATTCTCACCCCGGATAGCCTCAGCATCAGCCTGAGCCACCTGGACACGCTGATCCCGGTGGGCATTGGCCTCACCAATTGAGCCGTCACGATTCTTCTCGGCTACGTTCTTCTTGGCATCGTTGATAGCCTTGGCAGCGGCCTCCTTACCCAGTGCATCGATGTAGCCGCTCTCGTCAGATATGTCGGTAACGTTCACGTTAATCAGCCGTAAACCAATCTTTTTTAACTCTCCCTCAACGTTGCGGGAAACTGCCTCCAAAAATTTGTCCCGGTCTGTGTTAATCTCCTCAATGTCCATGGTTGCAATAACCAGACGCAGCTGACCGAAAATAATATCCTTGGCTAGTTCCTGAATCTCATTAAGCTTCAATCCCAGCAGACGCTCTGCAGCATTTTGCATGACCCCCGGCTCAGTGGAGATACCCACGGTAAAGCGGGAGGGCACATTGATACGGATATTCTGCCGGGATAGTGCATTCTCCAAATCCACGGATATAGACAGGGGTGTCAAATCCAGAAATTCATAGGACTGAACCACCGGCCAGATGAAGGCCGCGCCGCCATGGATACACTTTGCCGACTTGGAAGTGCCATCCTTGTTGCTCCCCACCTTCCCGTAGATGACCATCACCCGATCAGATGGGCACTTTTTGTAGCGGCTGATCATCAGGGCAATCAGAGTAAAGAGCAGTACGGCCACCACACATACGAGAATAATCCCTTCCATTAGAAAACCTCCTTAATGTTCAATTAGTATTTTTCTTTTTCATACTCAGCAGGTCAATCCAAATACTTACTCCAGCAACAACGCCGTCTTCTCCTACAGGGCGAATATGCCGGCGGACCTAAAAGCTACCCTAAGCGGTCAACTCCATAGATGCCAGAATACAAATCGTATCCACGCCTCTTCCTTCCATCCCCTTACTTTCTACATACCACCAGCGTACTTCCTCCAGACAAGGCCACCACCACCACTTCAGTACCCGTGAGCAGGCGCTCTTCCTCATCAGTAACAGCATCCAACTCCACCCACTGATCCTGGAGCAACAGGTTCACTTTTCCTGTCCCGCTCCGCCCGGCAGGGATAGTCAGGTAAACGGACCCCGCCTTCCCCAACGCATTGTGGTAGTCCATTGTTCCATCCGACTGGAGCTTCAACGTCACCTTAAGGAACAGGGCCATGAGCAGCATCGCCCAAAAGCCCATGGCAATGGCGAGGAATGCTGCAAACAGAGGATACATCCCCATACGCAAAAGCCACAGTCCACCCCAGCCCGCCACGGCGAAAAAGGCCACAATTCCCCTCAGTGTGATTAGCTTAAGTCCGGCAAAGGGCCCATCAGGGGCCTCTCCATTCGGAATTATATCCAGGTCAAAGTCCACGTCCCCACCTGCTCCGGCATCCAAATCCATCTCTGCCTCAAGGCCCTCTCCCCCGGCTCCGTCATGTCCCAGGCCAAAAAGCAGCATCAAGGTCTGCAAAATCATCAACAGGGTAGCTGGAAAGGCCACATAGGCAAACAATCGCTCCAGTCCCGTCAAGCTTGCCCACCAGACGCTCATTGCACGCTCACCTCCTCTCTCATTCATCCAAACTGGTCAGCATCCGTTCCGCCTCCCCCTTTAATCGGGCCGCGGCGTAGGCTGTTATAATCACCTGAAGGCCACGACTCACCCGCTCCCGGGCACCCGGGTAGGGTCCGTCGTAATCCTCCAGCACCTGGACGCACCAATCCCGTCGTCCCTCCCGCCCGGCCATAGAGCCTGCTTCAGCCTGGCCCACCAAGCGGGTAATGTATGTGTAAAGGCGAGAATCATCGATAATATCGTCCGATTCGTCGTCCAAGTGTCCATTTAAATAAGAGAGCAGACGGGTAATCTGATCCAGTCGCAAGCAATCTTTGAGTAAATTGATAATAGCGATGCGGCAAAACTGCCGCCTACTGTATTTCTTATGCTTGGGAGGGGGAACAAATCCCCGTTTCACCCAATTTTGAATGACATAAGGCTCCAGCCCAGTGAGCTGTGATACCTGGGAAAGCATCAGCCCCCCCGTCAAAAACAGTGGGGATAGCATGGCCTCAGCCGCGTCAACCCGACTAAGGTCAGTTTCCACTGTTGTCCCCGGCAGGACTCCCAACATGGAAATCGCCTCCCTTCCCCTTTGTTATTTTAATTATATCAAACGATCATATGATTGTCAATTCAGATCTATTTGATTTTATTAACACGTCATCCGATTTCTTCAAAACAAAAAAAGACGCGCCCAAAAGCGCGTCCTTTTTCTCTCCTTTTACTTTATTTCTCCCCATCTCTGGGCTTACCATCAGATGAAACTTCTCCTAAATGATTTTCCAAACCAGGCTCTTCAGGTCCGCCAGAGTCCCGGGGGGCTCCGCTCTCACTTTCCATCATGCTAATGTGCTTGGCAGTTGGCTCAATACCAGTGGTATTGGTTACCTTGGTTTCAGTGGTAGCACCGAAGTTCTCAGCCAAGGCGGGGTCGGTTCCCTCCAGAATCGCCTTCATCTCCCCGCCGGTAATGGTCTCCTTCTCCAGCAGGTAAGCGGCGATCTTATCCAACATCTCCCGGTTCTCCTCCAGGATTCTGATTGCATCGTTATGGCAGCGTTCGATAATGGCCCGAATCTCCCTGTCCACCCCGGCAAAGGTCTCCTGGGCGCAGTCCATTTCATATCCTCCGTCCAGATATTGGCTGCGCACCGAGGTCAGGCCCATCATGCCATATTTCTCGCTCATCCCGAACATGGCTACCATCTTGCGGGCAATCTCGGTAGCCTTTTCAATATCGTTGGCCGCCCCGGAAGATTTGGAGTTAAATACCACCTCCTCTGCCGAGCGTCCGGCCAGAAGGGTGCGAATTTCAGAGAGAAGATCCTCCTCAGTCATAAGGAACTTCTCCTCCTCGGGCAGATGGAGGGTATAGCCGAGGGCGCCCTGAGTATGGGGCACGATGGTGATCTTGGACACAGGCATAACATTGTTTTTCTGCTTAGACGCCACCAAAGCGTGGCCCACCTCATGGTAGGCAACCATCTTCTTCTCCTGCTCTGTAAGAACGGTACCTTTCTTCTCCGCCCCGGCAATCACTACCTCGAAAGACTCCAGCAAGTCGTTTTGGTTCACTGCCCGGCGGCCCAGTCGGACTGCCCTTAGCGCAGCCTCGTTAACCAGATTAGCCAGGTCCGCCCCCACACAGCCGGCGGTGGCCTGGGCAATCTTGTTCAAGTCCACATCCTCCGCCAGGCGGATATTGCGGGTGTGCACCTGGAGTGTGGCCAGTCGTCCAGCCAGATTAGGTTTATCCACGGTAATGCGCCGGTCAAAGCGGCCGGGGCGTAACAGGGCCTTATCCAATACCTCGGGCCGATTGGTGGCCGCCAGGACAATAACTCCCTTTGTGGGGTCAAAGCCATCCAACTCGGCCAGTAACTGGTTAAGCGTCTGCTCCCGCTCGTCGTTGCCCCCCATCCGGTTGTCCCGGGACTTGCCAATGGTGTCAATCTCATCGATAAAGATAATACAGGGGGCCATTTTTGCAGCTTCTTTAAACAGATCCCTCACTCGTGAGGCGCCCACACCCACGAACATCTCCACAAAATCAGAGCCGGAGATGGAGAAAAAAGGCACTCCGGCTTCACCGGCCACAGCCTTGGCCAGCAAGGTCTTACCCGTACCGGGAGATCCTACCAGCAAGGCTCCTTTCGGAAGCTTTGCTCCAATTTCGGTATATTTCTGTGGATTGTGGAGCATATCGATAATCTCTTGGAGTGATTCCTTGGCCTCATCCTGACCAGCCACATCACGGAAGGTAACTCCAGTTTTCTTTTCCACATAAACCTTGGCATTGGCCTTTCCCACACCGCCGATGCCGCCCATACCACCGGAGCCCATTTTTTTAAAGATAAACTGATAGACCAGTGCCATACCAACCACCAGGATAATAGTAGGCAATACATAACTGGCCAACATGGACATCATATATGCCGAATCGCTAACCAGCTCAGCATAGTAGTCCACACCATGCTCCGCCATTAAATCCACAAGGTTTGGATCCATGATCCAATTTGGCAAGGTTGCAGCCACAAATTTGATTGACTTGGAGCTTTCATCCAGCATAGTGTCCACATCGGTGTTGAGCAGCTCCTGGAGTAACTGCTTCTGCTCATTGCTCAAGCTGCCCGACATTTCCTGAATAATCTCCTGCAAGGGTTCCGAGCCCGGCTTGAGGGTAAAATAGACTGCAGAGGATTTCAAATCGGCCTCAGATACATAGCCCTCAGCCACCCACTGGCGAAAGCTGGCATAGCTAACCTGGATCGTACTGGCATTTTGAAAGGAACTCTGGCAGGTATTGAACAATACTACAAAGACTAAGGACATTAAAATAATATTTAAAAATCCGAATGCACCCTTGCGTCTGCCATTGTTACTTCTTTTTCTGTTGTCATTTTGATTGCGGGGAGGCATTA
This sequence comes from Oscillospiraceae bacterium, assembly GCA_045543215.1. Lineage (GTDB taxonomy): Bacteria > Bacillota > Clostridia > Oscillospirales > Oscillospiraceae > DXYV01. Next base: position 8,846 of record JAZQMD010000041.1, on the reverse strand, counting down.
CCATCTCTCCTTTTGAAAAACAGGCCCCCATCCAGAGGACGGCAGACCCCATAATATCAGTATAGCACAAATCCGCCACGCAAAAACAGGTTTACGCACCGAAATCACATAAAGTTTTAGCCTATCTTACCACAGGAAATATGAAAAAACAAGAAACACCGCTTTGTCGGCTGTAAACTTTCTGTGACCAATAGATCCTATCCATTTTTAAAGATTTCCCACAACTTTCTCTTTATTCCCCTGCCCGGGTTATGATATACTTGGAAAAGAGCCACTACAATTTTTCAAGGAGTATATATCCATGAAGGAAAAAAGACCAACCTTGTCCCGCCCTCCCTCTTGGGGGGAGTCTGATGGGCTTATCGAAGGACGCAACGCGGTCATAGAAGCCCTGCGGGCGGGAGCCGCTATTGACAAAATCTATCTGGCCAAAGGGGATACCGATGCCACCCTGGGCCATATTGCGTCCAAGGCTCGGGCAGCGGGCGTGGTGGTTGTAGAGGCTGACCGACGGCGTCTGGATGCCATGAGTCACACCCAAGTTCACCAGGGGGTGGTGGCGGTGGCCGCGGTCCGCTCCTATGCCGATGTGGATGATATTCTATCCGTCGCTCGGGAAAAAGGAGAGCCTCCCCTGATTGTGGTGTGCGATGAGTTATCCGACCCTCACAATCTGGGTGCCGTCATCCGCACCGCTGAGTGCGCTGGAGCCCACGGGGTAGTCATCCCCAAGCGTCGCTCTGCCGGTCTTACTGCTGTTGTAGGCAAAACCTCTGCAGGAGCGGTATCCCATCTGCCTGTGGCCCGGGTTCCCAACCTGCCCGCCCTACTTAAAGAGCTTAAGGAGGAAGGGCTATGGATCTTCGGTGCCGATGCCGGAGGTACTACCCCACTCTACCGCACCGACCTGAAAGGCCCCGCAGCCATTGTCATCGGATCCGAGGGGAGCGGTATGGGCCGATTGGTGAAGGAGCATTGTGACTTTTTGGTGTCTATCCCCCTGCGCGGGCAGGTAAACTCCCTCAATGCCAGCGCAGCAGCAGCAGTGGTACTCTATGAGGCAGTACGCCAGCGTCTGGAAGATACGCCTGTGCTTTGATTTTCTCTTCTGGAGGATTTTCCATGTCCGAGCAATATGATGACAAACTAAATACCCAAGACCTCCCAACCGGAATCCGGGACAAGCCCCCCTACACTTTGAAAAAGATTAGTTCAAAACCTCCCTCCGCGTGCAATCATGGGCGGGTGGTATCCTTTTCCTCCCACTCAAAGACTTCCTCTGCCACTGAACGTGAAGAGAAACCATCTGGTCGTACAGCTGGGAAACGTCCATCTGCGGAAATCATTGAATTGCCCACGAAAAGCCTTCTTTCTACCCTAAAAGAAAAACTGCATCGCTTGTCCTGTCGGGCAAATGAATACGCTCAGCAGATGTATCAACAAGCAGAACCCTCACCGGAAGATCTGGAGGCTGAACGGTACATCCCTGGCGTGGATCAGGAGGAATTTCCCGACCAAGAGGAAAAGTCTAAATCCCCCAGACGTTTCTCTTGGTTTCATCTCAAGCCTGCCATCCCTCCTCCCGATATCTCTCCTGCCGACCTGGCCACCCGGTATAAAAAGATCCTGACAGGAGCCCGGGCCAGGCTATGGCTCTGTCTATTGTGCTCCCTCGTAGCGCTTTATCCCTCTCTAAACCTCCCCTTACCAGCTATGGGACTGGAAGATTACCATTTGCGCTTGCTGATCTGCGTATTTACTCTGGGTCTTACCTGCCTGCTGTGCGCCGATATAATTATCACCGGGCTGCTTAGCCTACTTACCCTTGAGCCAGAGGCAGAGGTTCTGTGCACCCTATCCGCCCTCGTTACCTTAGCCGATGGCCTAACCATGCCGACCTTGGGCTTTCGGGAAAACACCCTCCCCTGCACTGCTCCCTCTTGTTTCATTCTCCTCTTCGCCCTTTGGGGAAGGACACTAAAGTGCCGGGGGGATCGGCTTTCTTGCCGCACAGCCGCACAGGTAAAGGAGCCCTATCTTCTCACCTTGGATCAAGCTAAGTGGAGCGGTCGTCCCGCTTACTCCAAGTGGTCAGGCCCGCTCCATGGCTTCGGTAGTCAGATCCAATCTCCCGATGGGGCCCAGCAGGTCTGCCGCTTGGCAGTTCCCTTGCTGTTACTGGCTTGCTTCGTCTGCTCCCTGCTGGCCTCTGTGGGCCGAGGACATAATCAGCAGTTCTTATGGGCTTTTTCCGCCACCCTTACTGCTGCCGCCTCCTTTTCCCCTCTGCTGATCTATGCCTTGCCTTACCATCGCCTGACTCTCCGACTGAGTAAAGAGGGCTCTACCCTGGCAGGGTGGCCGGGCGCGGCCTGCTGTGGGGGTGTAAACAGCCTCATCCTCACTGATGGAGACCTCTTCCCCCCCGGTACGGTAAAGCTTAATGGCATTAAAATTTTTGGGGATTTTTCCACCGAGAAAGTGGTGGCCTATACCGCTACCTTGGTACGGGCTTCCCACAGCGGACTGGACAAACCCTTTTCTAACCTGATGAAAGCCCAAAACGCCTTATACCGCCCCACCTCCGGCCTGCGTTTCCATGAAGGAGGGATCACCGGAATTATTCGTAACCAAGAAGTCATCGTAGGAACTGCCGCCTTCCTTCATCTGATGAACATCGCCCTTCCACAAGGATTACGGGTAAAAAACGCCCTATTTTGCGCTATTGACGGGGATCTTGCCGGCATCTTTGCACTCCACTACGCCATGCACGATGAAGTAGCCCCTTGTCTGACCGCCCTTATGCGCAGCCGTATCTCTCCTCTGTTAGCCACCCGAGATCCCAATCTTCTCCCCTCCCTGCTGGGACAAAAATTTAAGTTACCGGTGGAAAAGATGGAATTTCCCTCAGTGGAGCGAAGGCTGGAGCTATCCGACCCTGAGCAGTCTCATAGCCAAACTCTCACTGCCGTTCTTCTCCGTGAAGGCTTAGCTCCCTATTCCGATGCCGCAGTTGGCGCACGCCGCTTACGCTCTGCCGTTCGTTTGGGAAGTATGCTATGGATCCTAGGCGCTGTTGTGGGAGTGGTGCTCACGTTCTATCTCACCTTTGTAGATGCATACCTCTCTCTCTCCCCAACCGCCCTGCTGGTCTTCCTGCTGGCCTGGCTGGCTCCCACCTTCTTCTTAGCCGATTGGGCTACCCGTTATTAGAGTTAATACAAAACCCCCGGAGGATTACTATAATCCTTCGGGGGTTATCATTCCGTTTTTCTATTGCAAATCATCCACGGCGGCGGCAGCCCCAGCAGAATCGTTGGACACCACCAGCAAAACCGTATTTTTTCGCACCTGGAGCACAGCATCCTTCAGTTTAGCAACCTCGCCGGGGTTATAACTCTCATAAGCTTTTATTTGATCGGCCAGCCGCTTTTCACAGGCAACCTTAACAATTTCAGTGTTTTTAGCATCTGATAGTTGGAAAAGAACCACCTCTTCAGCAGTAGCTCCAGTGGACAGATAAGCAGTACAGCTATCCAACACGGACTGATCCAATCCATACAGTTTACATACCAAGTCGGTTTCCACAGTTTCCAGTTCTTCAGAAAATATCTCGGCGTCTAAAATAGATGTTACATCATGTGCGGAAAAAGCCCTCTGTTCGCCCTCTCCCACGCAACCGACAAGCAGCAGATAAAGGGCCCCACAAAAGGCAATCACGCTTCGTTTCATTCCAGCCCTCCTATGTGTATCGTCTTCTCAGGCAGGCCTGTTATTAGTCTTTTTATAGGGGTTTCAACTCCTTAGCCTGTCCCCTTATCAAACAGCATATGCGCTGAGGGGCGCTGGTTCCCCTCTGTTGAAGAGGAAACGTCTGCGGGAGTTCCCCCTGTCTCAAACTCCACCACTGGAACGGTCCCCGTATGGGTTCTCAAATAGCCATACCAGCGCTCATACCCCGCCCGCTTCATGTGAATTCCATCACTGGTCAGATCGGCGGACAAACTCCCATCCGGTTCGGCCAAAGCCTCCCATACGTTTACCAGAGCAGTTCCCTGTTCCTCTGCCACCTGAGTAATCAGTTCATTAAACAAAAGGATGCGTTCATTGTTAATAGACTGGCTCATTCCTTTGCTCGCAGCCAACGCCTCGTTCACCGGAGGCTGAAGCTGAAGGTAAATTGTAGCCTCCGGCTGGATCTCTTGAATGGACATTACCAGAGTGGCATACGCTGTCTTAAAGGCCTCCGTATTCGGATAACCAAGTTCATTGATGCCAAGCAATATATACACTTTGGCAAACCTGCTCCTGGACAGTGCCTCCAAAACGGTGACCGTTTCCCCTTCCAAAGGAATACATGGCTTATCATCAATAGAAAATACTGACAGGCCCTTGTAGGAAAAAAAGGTCCCCATCTTCAGGCCGCTGTACAACTTCAACCCGTCAGTACGAGAGTCTCCCAAGAACACCGCGTCGGCAAACCAATCTTCTTCTACCGCCTCCCCCTCGGGGATCAGGCCTACGACGGGCTCTGGCTCCGGCGCTTCTGAAGACGATGACGTAGGTGGAGCTGAGAAAACATCGACTTCCGGAGATCCCTGCGCCGCTGGTTCCTGACCTGCAGGCGTAGGGGATACCAACTCCTGGATTGGCCTGGGGTTCTCTTCCGGAGCCTGTACTGGCTTTGAAATCGTCACCTCTTGATCCTGGGGCACAGTCGCCTCCCTGCCTCCACCAGTACAGGAAGTCAACACCATCCCCAGAGCCAGGACTGTCCCGATCGTAATCCACTTGATATCTATCATGTCATCTCTTCCTATATTTCGCTTCTGAGTAAAATATCTAAAGCTTCCTGATAACTACGCACAGTATAAGTAGGCGCAGGATACTCAGGGACCTTCTCCCCTCCAGGAGCAAACCAGATGGTATCGATTCCTGCGTTGATTCCCCCTTGCACATCGGCGCGCAGACTGTCCCCCATAATCACCACCCGGCTACGGTCAGTGATCCCCAGCCTGGCACACACTTTATCGAAATACGCTCGCTGCGGCTTCTGACAGCCCAACTCCATAGAGACAAACATATGTGGTATCATTTCTTTTAGAGCAGATCGATTAAAGCGGCCCCACTGAGCAGTTGGCAGTCCATTGGTTACAATAGCCAACTCACAGCCTCCCGCCTGCAGATCCCGACAAAAATCCTCCGCGCCAGGCAGCAAATAACACCCCTCCCCCAGGGCTGTGAGGTATTCCCGGTTAAATTCCTTGGGGTCATAATCGCCCCCTTTTACCCGCATAAAGGCGGCAAAACGTTCCACAGTAAGGAAATCCTGATCTACCTTACCTCGGGCATTGGCCTCCCAAAGGGCGGAGTTAATCTTCATATAAAGGGCTATTGTCTCTTCATCGGTAGGGTATCCTCGGGCTGTAAGTACCCGATTCAATGCCTCCCGCTCGGAGCGCTCAAAATCAAACAGCGTCATATCTGCGTCCAACAAGACCGTATCATAGCGAGGCACGGCGCTCCCTCCTTTCCCTATTGAGCGTATTAATCATACGCACCAGAGAGGAAACCAACAACACACCCAGGGCTAAAGCTCCCGCTACGGTGAGTGTCTCCCGCGCAGTAATGATGAAGTTGGCGTTGTCCCCGTTAAGGTAATATTCCATAGTGTAATAGACCCCAGACCCTGGCACCAGGGGGAAGAAGGCTAGCAACAAATAACCGCTGGCAGGACATTTTCGCAGGCGCGCCATGGTTTCAGCATAAGCGGCAATCACCAAGCCGGCTACAAAGGCTGCCGCTACACCGCTGCCACTAAACTTTTGAATCAGTAAATACGTCAGCCATCCTCCACTTCCACCCAGAGCACATAATATCATCCCAAAGCCGTGGATTTCATATAAAATACAAAAACCCACACAAGCCAAAAATGCCCATAGACAAGGTAGCAAGTATTCCGTCAAAACAGTCACTTCCTCCTACCCTCCCCACAGGATACGCGCCAGGCTTATCGCAAAGCCTGTCCCCAACACGATGGCAACTGCAATGAAGATCCCCTCTGCAGCTTTGGCAATACCGGATACCATATCCCCTGCCATAATATCCCGCAAGGCGGTAGTGAACGCTACGCCAGGTACCAAAGCCATATACGCACCAATGATAATAAGATCAGCCCTCAAACCTGGCCAAAGCACCGCAAAACTCAGGGCCAAAAAAGCCGAGGCTGCACTGGCAACCATAGTCTTAAAAAATACGTTTCCCCCCACTCTGGACATAGCGCTCAGGCTTCCCCCTACCACCACGCCGCATACGCCACTGAACAGAGCATCCACCAAACTGCCTTGGGAAAATAGACAAAAAGCAAAAGCTCCCAGATAATAGCCCCCCAGCCGCCCCCACATGGGGTAGCTTCGCTGTCCTCGAGGAACGGCGGCCAACCGCTCCATAGCCTGTTCATAGTTCGGCCTATCCCGGCACAGTTCCCGACATAGGGCGTTGTACCGCTCCAACAGCTCAATGTTGGTTCCATGAGGGGGAATACGGCGAATACGGGTAATCGGCTCTCCAGCCTTCCCCAAAACTGATACATTAAGGCAGTTTGGGATAGCAAAGACCTCTCCGCTATCCAGACCATAGGCCCGCAGTAGGCGCTTGACAGAATCCTCGGTCCGATAGATCTCCGCTCCGCTCATCATGAGTTCATACCCAATTTCCATACTCAAATTGAGCAGCTTGTCATGCTCCAAAGTCAGTCTCTCCTTACTATTATTTCAGGAATGCCCCCCATGGCTATGCCAATAGCACGATTTCTTCTTAGTATAACAGAATCCATTGCGCCGCGCAACGCCCGTTTTCAATGAATAGCCAGATTTTAAAAATTTCAACTGCCATTAAAACACCAGTCCAGCAAAGAGTAATCCCCTAAGCTGGACCGGCTCAGATTAAAAGGTAATGGTATCAAGCATTGCAGCCAGCCGAGCACCAAAGCCCTCCACCCCGTCTACAAAGTAACCAACTTCTACTAAAAATATGGTACCGTTTTGCTCAGTGACATAGAACTCAACCACCGCATCGTTGCTTCCGGCTCCAGTAGTGCGGCGCAGGTAAGTGGCCGCATAACGATTTGCTCCAAAGGCTACGATTTCCCCCTGTGCATCTATGTTATTTTGCTCTCGCAGCCCCTCTACCGCCTCTTCAGCAGTAAGGCCGTCAACCACGCTCACAGAAATATAAACATTTGGTCGCCCCTCTACTACCTCGGCCAGGTAAATATCACTTGAACCATCCTCCGCCATGGTAAACCTCTGCGGATCATAGGTCATGGCGTATCCCATCCAGCTGGTGTGTCGTACGGCCGGAATTGTTTCAGCTATCCCCTCCACAACCATAGTGAGGGTGGCCTCCCGATCCCCCACGGTCACGTTCTCTGGGTCTTCCGGGTCGATATCCTCCGGCTGTTTTGTCTCAACATCTCCACCCTGATTGGTCTGCTGGCCAGGTTCCTCTCCTCCCTGCACCTGGCTGGGGGATGGACTGTGTACCGGCTGTTCCGAGACTTGATCCTCCACCGGCTTCCAGGGGCCACACCCTACTAGTGAAAGGCAGAGTAATAACGTCAGAACCAAAATCGATACAACTTTTCTACCAATCATAATTCTACTCCTTTCGGATGCCATAACTCTCCGTCTTATGTGAGGTAATGTACCACAGTCTAACTAAAGATTCAACAACAAAATAATAACGATTCTGTATCTTTTATGGGTATAAGCTGTCTTTATCGATACCTGGTAGATCCTGTACCTTGGCTGGTTTTATATTTTACCCTCTTGGCTCCCCTTTGTCCAGTCCCTTGTCCCAAACTACCTTTTTTCTCTTCTTGCAACTAACTTTTTCTTCCCTTTTCCTTCTCTTTCGTATACAATAAAAAAACCCAAAACCCTCCGGGTCACTGGGCAAACCTTTCCGGGGAGGACACTTATGAAATTAGTATCTTGGAACGTTAACGGTCTACGGGCCTGCTTGAAAAAGGGATTTTTAGAGTCGTTTTTCACTTTGGATGCCGATATTTTCTGCCTGCAGGAGACCAAGCTCCAGTCCGGCCAGGTGGAACTGGAACTTCCAGGCTATGCCCAATATTGGAATTACGCCGAAAAGAAGGGCTATTCCGGCACAGCTATCTTTACCCGCCTCAAGCCTCTCTGCGTGACTTACGATATCGGGGACTCCAACCACGTAGGAGAGGGACGCTCCATCACTCTGGAGTTTGATGACTGCTATGTGGTGACCGTCTATACACCCAATGCCCAGGAAGGCCTGGCCCGTCTGCCTTACCGCATGGCCTGGGAGGATGCCTTTCGATCCTATCTACACAAGCTTGACGGGAGAAAACCGGTAATTATCTGCGGCGACCTGAATGTAGCCCATCAGGAGATCGACCTGAAAAATCCCAAGTCCAACCGTGGCAACGCCGGCTTCTCTGATGAGGAACGAGCCAAGTTCTCCCAACTGCTGGAGGCCGGGTTTATAGATACCTTCCGTACCCTTTATCCTGACACTACCGGGGCCTACTCCTGGTGGAGTTACCGCTTTCGCGCCCGGGAAAATAATGCAGGGTGGCGCATCGACTACTTCCTAACCTCCGAGCGCCTGAAAGCCCGCATCACTGCCGCCGCCATCCACTCCGATGTGCTGGGCAGCGACCATTGCCCAGTTTCCCTGGAACTGGGTGACTAATCCTCCTCTGCCTTTTTCATGCAGGGAGAAACAAAAAGAGGGCCGGGACCAAGGTTCCCGGCCTTCTTTTGTTTTTGCAATTCTTCCCTCCTAGCTGGCAGGGCAATAAA
>JAZQMD010000040.1:0-4080 GCA_045543215.1 Oscillospiraceae bacterium | reverse complement strand
TGATCTACCGGCTCTGGAGCGGGCAAAGGCCACTGGGTCAGAAATTACCTCAGAGATGGAGGCATTTTTCCAGGTATGTCCGGCAACCATTCTTGCTGTCACTGGAAGCGATGGTAAAACCACTACTACAACCATCATTTCAGGACTGCTCCAGGCGGCAGGATATCACACTTTCTTAGGGGGTAACATCGGGCGGCCTCTTCTGGCAGACGTACCTAAGATGGAGCCTGGGGATATGGCGGTGTTAGAGCTGTCCTCATTTCAGCTTATGACCATGGAAAAGAGTCCCCATATCGCCGTGGTTACAAACCTTGCCCCAAACCATCTGGATGTTCACAAGTCCATGGAGGAGTATGTGGAGGCAAAGGGAAATATTTATCGTCACCAGAGCTCCGGAGACAGGCTGGTGCTAAACTGGGACAATGATATTACCCGGGACCTTGCCTCAGAGGCCAGGGGGGAAGTAGTGTTTTTCAGCCGCAGTACCAAACCCGAGAGGGGGGTGCATATCCGAGAAGATGCTATCTGGATAGGTGAGCGGCAGGTACTGCCTCTGAAGGACATCCTGTTGCCCGGCATACACAATGTGGAAAACTATATGGCAGCCATTGCTGCCATAGACGGCCTGGTGGCTGATGAAATGATTCGAGATTACGCACGAACCTTTGGCGGTGTGGAACACCGTATTGAGTTGGTGCGTGAGTTGGATGGGGTGCGCTATTACAATGACTCTATTGCTTCCAGTCCATCCCGGACGATTGCAGGGTTACGCTCGTTTCGAGAAAAGGTCATTTTGATTGCTGGGGGCTATGATAAACACATTCCCTACGATGTTCTTGGACCAGAAATTTTAGCTCATGTAAAGGTCTTAGTGCTTACAGGGGATACAGGGCCAAAGATCAAGAAGGCTGTGTTGAATGCCTCCGGTGATTGCCCAGGCGGGCTAGAAATCTTGGAGGCAGATGGACTAAGTGAGGCTGTTTTAAAGGCCCATGAATGGGCCAGATCCGGGGACATAGTTATCCTCTCTCCAGCCAGCGCCTCCTTTGATCAGTTTGAGAATTTTGCACAGCGGGGAAATACCTTTAAGCAACTTGTCCGTGAACTGAAAGGGAAGTGATTTTTTTGAATATCCGTAATGTGCTGGAGTGTTTGTGCGCTGTGGGAGCGCCCTCCGGCTTTGAAAGACCGGCGGCCCAGGCAGCGGCTCAGTTTCTTGGCCCACTGGTGGATGAGCTCTCGATTGACCGGCTTGGAAATGTGATTGGGATTAAAAAATGCGGCAGACCTAACGCAAGAAAGTTACTGCTGGATGCTCATCTGGATGAGATAGGATTTATTGTAACCGGGATAGAGGAGGGCTTTCTCCGTTTCCGCTCCATTGGTGGAGTTGATCCTAGAATGCTTCCAGACCGGGAAGTTACCATTCTCACCAATCCACCGTTATATGGAGTGGTAGCCTGTTTGCCGCCCCATGTCCAGGCTGCTGGCGATCTGGATCGCTCTATTCCCATTGATAAGCTATTCATTGATGTGGGTATGAATCAGGAGCAGGCTAAAGCCGCCATCCCCATTGGAACTCCCATCGTGTACCAGGAAAGCTGTTTTTCCTTGGGGGAAAATCAGGTGTGTGGAAAGGCTATGGATGATCGGGCCTGCTTCGCCTGTCTCCTCCTGACGGCCGAGTTACTCCGAGATAGAGAACTGGATGTGGATCTGTATATTATGGGCAGTACCCGAGAAGAGGTAAGCGGTACCGGGGCAAAAGTAGGTGCCTTCACTCTGCAACCTGATTGGTGTGTGGTGGTGGACGTGACCCATGGCAAGACGCCGGACAGTCCCAAGGATCGGGTAAGCCTAATGGGGGGAGGGCCTGCCATAGGCGTTGGGCCAAATATGAGTCGATGGATGACTGAGCGTATGCGTTCCAAGGCCAGGGAAGAGGATATTCCTTTTCAGCTGGAGGTCATGGAGGGAAACACAGGAACAAACGGCTGGTATATGCAGACTGTTCGGGAGGGAATTGCTACTTCCGTTGTCTCGTTGCCTCTGAAATATATGCATACGCCAATCGAGGTGCTTAATCTTTCCGATGTTGATGCTGTGTCCCGGCTTTTGGCAGCCTTTGTCATTGACCTGGGAAAGGAGGCGGAGGCGTCATGCTGAATACGGTTAAAACATTATGTGCCCTCAGTGGTGTATCCAGTTGGGAGGATGAGGTGCGCACTTACCTTATGGAGCAGGCAAAGCCCTATGCAGACAAGATCCGGGTGGATGTACTTGGAAATCTCATTGTTTTTAAAAGAGGTGCTAAATCAACAGGGAGCAAGCTTATGTTATGCGCTCACATGGATGAAGTGGGCGTTATCATAAAAAGTATCACCGATGAGGGATATTTAAAGTTCGGGTGCGTGGGTGGAATTGACCGCCGAGTGCTCCTAGGAAAAAAATTGCTTATTGGACCTAAAAAGGTAGTGGGGGTCATTGGGCTAAAAGCCTATCATTTGGTATCTGCCGAGGAGGAGAAGAAGATTCCAAAGCTTGAGGATCTCTATATTGACATCGGTGCTAAAGATAAGGATGCTGCCGGAGACTTGGTAGAACTGGGGGACGTAGGTGTGTTTCATAGTGGCAGTATAGAGTTTGGGAATGGGATGATTAAGGCAAAAGCCATCGATGACCGGATTGGCTGCGCTGTACTGCTTAAATTACTGCAGCAGGATCTTCCCATGGACTGCACCTTTGCCTTTACTGCCCAAGAGGAGGTTGGCACCAGGGGAGCCTTTGGCGCGGCGTTTTCCATAACCCCGGAAATTGCTCTGGTGGTGGAGGGAACTACTGCCGCTGACAGTCCTGATATGGAACCACACCGCCAAGTGTGTTTTCCCGGGAGTGGCCCAGTTATTCCCTTTATGGATGGAGGAACAATCTATGACCGTCTCCTGTTTGAACGACTGAGGAACCTGGCAGAGGCAAACGGAATACCTTGGCAGACCAAGCATTATATTTCAGGTGGTACTGATGCCGGTGCTATCCAACGTACCAAGGACGGAGTACGGGTATGCGCCGTCTCAGCTGCGGTGCGCTATTTACACGCGCCAGCCAGTGTGGCCAGCATTAAAGATTTTGACGCTATATTGGAACTGGTCAGGCTTTTTATTGATAGTGTCGCTGACGAGTGTTAAGGAGGAAAACACGATGGATGTCTGTAAAACTTTACAAGATCTCAACGCTGCTTTTGGGCCCTCCGGGGATGAAAAAGGAGTAGCTGAAGTGATCGCCGGACTGGCTGGGCCTTATGTGGATGAGATTAGGATAGATACCCTAGGCAATCTTATCTGCCGTAAAAAGGGGAATGGGCCTAAGGTCATGTTCGCCGCCCACATGGATTGCCTTGGTATGATTGTTACTCATATTGAGAAGGAGGGATTTTTGCGTTTTGGTAAGATAGGCGGTATCGTGCCCAGAGAGATTTTGAATACCCCTATACGTTTTAAAAATGGTACGAGAGGAACAATTTGCGTCAGTGAAAGTGCTGATATAGCAAAACTTAAGCTGGATGACCTTTATCTGGATATTGGGGTTACCTCTGAAGATGAGGCAAAGGCTCTTGTGAAGGTGGGTGATGTTGCGATTTATAATACCCCAACTTTTACTGCCGGAAGTTGCCTTATCTCTCCCTACCAGGATAACCGTATCTCCTGTGTAATACTTCTTATGGCTTTGGAGCAGATAGGGACAACCAGTAGCGACTTGTATTTTGTCTTTACCGTCCAGGAGGAGGTTGGTCTGCGAGGGGCCCGTACTGCCACTTACGGAATTAACCCGGATTATGGAATTGCCGTGGATGTGACCGACTCGTCCGACATCCCAGGTACAAAGCATGGTGGAAGCAGCATTCATGGAGGAGGAGCGGCTATAAAGGTGATGGATTCCTCCGTAATCTGCCATCCCCAGGTGATAAAAAAGCTGGAGGAACTGGCTAAGGAGAAGGGGATTTCTCATCAGATGGATATCATTCAAGCTGGTGGCACTGACGCAGGCGCAATTCATCAAAGTAGATTTGGGGTGTATACCGGC
>JAZQMD010000039.1:0-11312 GCA_045543215.1 Oscillospiraceae bacterium | reverse complement strand
AATCTGGGGCATGGGCTCCATATCCTCTCGCTTACGCGCATGGTTAGTATAGGAGGCCAAATCTTTAGCCCCCACCTCGGAGAACATGCGATAGCGCTTCATCATCTCGTTCACCGCCCATTGAAGGGCTCCCGCAGCCTTCTTGGGGTCGGTGACCACAGGAATGAGTAGATGTGGGATGCCGTTATACACTCCTAGTTCCACCATTTTAGGATCCACCATAATCAGACGGACCTCTTCCGGGGTGGCCTTATACAGCAAAGAGATAATTAAAGAGTTTGTACATACCGATTTACCTGAGCCGGTGGTACCTGCAATCAGCATATGGGGGAGCTTTGCAATATTACCAACCACAGGATTTCCTCCAATGTCCTTTCCTACAGAGAAAGACACTTTGGAGGCGCTGTCTGTGAATACCTTTGAACTGATTACATCCCGGATGGGTACTGCCGACACCTGTTTATTGGGCACTTCAATCCCTACGGTAGATATCTTATCGGGAATTGGGGCAATACGCACCGCCGCCGCCCCCAAAGAAAGGGCGATGTCATCGGCTAAATTGGTGATTTTATTCAGCTTTACTCCCTGCTCCAGCTCCAGCTCATAGCGAGCAACCGAGGGGCCTCGAGTAACATTTACAATACGGGCCTCCACCCCGAAGGACTGGAGGGCATCATCCAGTCTGGCCTGATTGGCCACCAGCTCATTTGTCCCCTGGGAGGGGTCGGCACCTCCCACTTCCTCAAGCAAAGAGAGGGGGGGATAACGGTAAGCTTGTCTGTCCTGGGCCATCCCCCTTTCAATTTCCTGACTCACCTGATCCACTACCAGATCGTCCCGCTCTCTCTTTTCCTTTGTTACTGCAGGTTCCCGAACAATTTCTGGAAGGGAAAACTTCTGGGTTTGGGTTTCCGAAATCGGAGTTGTCACTTCATGATCCGGCTCAGTCTCTATCTCAGGTACAGGCAGTAGTTCAGGCGCATCCTCATACTGGGGCTTTTCTGCATCCATCGGAATATTAGGCTCCCCGGTAAGCACCTTATCCGGGGTAGTCACATGGGCCCCCCTCTCAAATAGCCTCTTACGTCGTACGGTAGTGATTGGTTCTACATGCCCCTTCTGATGAAGAAGGGGACCGTCCTCCACCGGGATATCCGCCAGCCTGCGCCGCTTGCTCCCAAAATCATGCGAATGGTCAGGCTCCTCTTCCTGATTTGTTTGCTTTTCTCTGGACAGAAACTCCCGACGGGCAGCCCGGTGGAAGTCTATCCTATCCCGGATTAACTCATACGCATCTAAAACAGTCCAGTTGAAGGCACCTAGCATTGCCAGCAGTAGCAGCACAGTCAGCAACACCGCTGCTCCTATCTGGCTGAAGACCACGCTGAAGGCTTCTGCCAACCATCCGGACACCATTCCTCCGCTGTCCACGGTCAATCCACTTTTCCAAAGATTTAGAAACATCCCAAATCCCCAAGGATATTTCCCCTTTGCTAAAAGGAGATGGAGCAAAGCTCCCAGCAACACCGGAAGGCAAAGGGCACAAACAAGTCGTAGTCGTACTGGACGGCCCTGATGAGAAACCAGGATATAGGCCCCCAGCAGCAATACAGGAGGGGTAATCCAGAATCCCCAGCCTGTCATTCCACACACCAAGTCGTGAAACAGGTTAATAAACAGCCCCTCAACATTGAAGTAACCGATTCCTGCAAAAAAAGCAAGCAGCAAACAGGCCACTGAGCCCAGCCCCCTCCTTCCCCGGCGGGGCACGCCCTTAGAAGCCGGAGCCGCTCTCTCCCCCCCCTTATATGGGGAAGTGGACGACTTTCTGCTGTTTGTACTCTTTTTTGTCCCAGCCATAGATAACTCCTTTATCATTCCAAATCCGTAAGATACTTCTTAATCTATTTACCAGCATTTTAGCACAGTTTTGTAAAAAACACCAGTTCTTTTCTTTTTCCATCAGTCCCCACTTCCCCCAATAAAAAGGCGGACACCTTCGTGTCCGCCTTTTTCTCCATCTTAAGCTGCTTTTCCTAAACGCCTGTTTCCTTTTCCCCATTTTGCTCCTGCGTTTCCTCCTTATGTGTCCGGATCATAGCGTGTAGACAGTCCAGAGCATCGGACAGACTGCCCAAATGATCGATAAGTCCCATATCCACCGCCTCCTGACCATAAAGAACGCTACCAACATCGGCTGATAGCTCGCCTGTCTTAAGCATCATACGGGTAAAAGTCTCCCGATCAATTTTACTGTTTTTTACCACAAAATCCACAATGCGCTCCTGGATACGCTCAAAATAATTGAAGGTCTGGGCTACACCAATTACCAATCCGTTGAGTCGAACAGGATGGATGGTCATAGCAGCAGAAGGCGCAATGAAGGAAGTCTTGGCCGATACCGCCAGAGGCACACCGATAGAATGTCCGCCCCCCAGTACCAAAGAAACAGTTGGCTTACGCATTCCGGCAATCAATTCGGCAATGGCAAGCCCCGCCTCAATATCACCTCCCATGGTATTGAGGAGGATGAGCAAACCATCCATGTCCTCACTCTCCTCCACCGCTGTCAACAGGGGGAGGACATGCTCATATTTTGTGCTTTTGCTACTGGAGGGAAGTATCTGATGCCCCTCCACCTGGCCCACGATGGTCAAGGTATGGATCGTTCCGTCCTTTGTTTTGATGGTGGAGGAGCCCATGTCTACCGCCTGTTGCTGCCGGTCCTCCATGGACTGGTTTTCTTTCTCATTATCCTGTTCATTTTTCAGTTCGTTTTCTCTTTTCATGCAAAGCCCCCCTTTTGCTCTATTATGATGCAAAAGGGGGGGTTCTATTCTAAAAATTGGCTTACCTACACTTGTAGCCTACGATTCGTAGACCGCCCTCATTCCCTGATAGGTCATATAGCAGTCCAGCTTAGACACAGTCTCAAATGGAGAATGCATCGAGAGCACAGGTACACCTGCATCCAGAGTATCGATGTCCCGCTCGGCCATATAGGCGGGTACGGTTCCGCCGCCGCCCTGTTCGGCCTTGCCCAGTTCAGCCATCTGCCAAACTACCTTCCGATCATCCAGCAACTTACGCACATAGGCCACTACCTCGGCTGATGCGTCGGATGCCCCAGACTTGCCACGGGCCCCGGTATATTTACACAGTCCAATGCCGTAATTTATTCTGGCGCTGTTGTTTTTCTCATAGACCTCGGGAAAATTAGGGTCAAAGGCTGCGGTCACATCGGCAGACAGGCAAAAGGAATTTTCGTAACAAACCCTCAAGGGAACCATCTGTAAATCACATAAATCACTCATAAAGGTGTCAAACGCCGCCGATTTCATGCCAGTGACCCCTTCGGAACCGATCTCCTCCTTGTCTGCTAACATGCACACGGCAGTGCGACGGGGAATAGAGGGCAGGTCCAGTAAAGCCTTGAGGGATGCATAGGCGCACACCCGGTCATCCTGACCATAGGCCCCAATCATAGAGCGATCAAAGCCGATGTCCGTTGCGTTGAAAGCAGGTACTGCCTCCAGTTCAGCTGAAATAAAGTCATCTTCCACAATACCGTATTTTTGGTTAATCAAATCCAAAATGGCCAGCTTTACCCGTTCAGTCACCTTATTATCCTTCCCAAAGGGACGACTGCCCACCAGAATATTCAGGCTTTCCGCAGGGATAGCCTCTCCCAAAGGCTTCTTGTTCTGGTTTGCGGATAGATGGGGCAACAGGTCATCAATTGTGAACCTTGGATCCTCCGGCCGGTCGCCCACCTTCACGTCTACCATAGTTCCGTCCCTCAGTCCCACCACACCATGCAGTTCCAGAGGGATGGTTACCCATTGGTATTTACGCAGGCCACCGTAATAGTGAGTCTTCAAAAATGCCAATTCCGCCTCCTCATAAAGAGGCTTGGGCTTTAGATCTAGGCGAGGAGAATCGATATGGGCCGCGCCGATGGTCACTCCCTGATCCAGCGAAGCAGTACCAATAACGGCCAAAGTGATCGCCTTACCCCGGTTTACACGATAGATTTTGTCCCCCGCTTTGAGCTTCATTCCCCGCTCGAAGGGCTTAAATCCAGCGGCATGGGCCAGTTCCACGGTATATTCCACCGCCCGGCGCTCTGTCTTGCCACGATCCAAAAACACCTTATAGCCATCGGTATAGGCTGTAATAGCCTGTTCCATTCCATCCTCAATTAAATCCCAACCATTCTTTTTCTTGGAGAAAAGGGCCTCCTTCTTCTCCTCCCCAATGGTCTTTTTTCCCTCATTCATGGGCTAATTCCTCCTTTAAAATAACATGAAATAACTCCCTGGCCCTAGCCTGGCAATCCGCCAGGGTGGAGCCATCGTTATGAAAGACATAGTCACAGCGCTTCTGAAAATAGCAATCCGGCTTCTGGGCTGCTACCCGGGCCTCGGCATACGCCCTGGATATCCCTTCCCGGGCCATAATGCGCTCAACCCTGGTTTGGATCGGCGCGGTTACTGCCACAGTAACATGACACCTTTCCAGTAGCCCACTCTCCAGCAGAGCAATGGCATCTACCACCGCAGCCGGTCGCCCCTCCTCCTCCGCCTGGATAAGGAGGCAGTCTATCTCTTTTATAACATATCGGTGGGTAATCGCATTTAAGTCAGCTAGGGCGACCTGATCTTGGAAAACCACCTTTCCCAATGCCTTGCGGTCAAGACTTCCATCCTTGTCAAAAACAGTTTGCCCAAACCGCTCCTTTAATTGCATCAACATACAGGTATGCTCTTTTAACAGACGGTGGTAAACCTCATCGCAGTCAATGACCATCGCACCCAGTTGCTCCAGAGCATGTAAAACAGCGGTTTTCCCCGCCCCAGTTGGACCGGTGATTCCAATGATTTTCATTGCCGCCTCCTCAAGTCTCTGCCTACCCACAAAGGTTTCCAACGAAATTCAGGACACCATAAACCCAATACCCAATTTCTATCTCCCTCACAGCTACGCCTCCAGATGTATAATATGAAAGCCCGCCGCTTTATTTAATCGATTGGACACCGCCAAACCAATCCCCTCCTCATCTGGGCTTTGAGCCCAGATATCGGTCACGTCGGTAGCATCAAAGGCGCGTAGGGCATCAAAAATATGTCTGGCCTGCTCCCTTTTATCCCCAACGGACCCTAACTCCTCAACCATATAGCCGGAAAAAAGACTGGAAAATTCTCGAAAACAAATTACTCCGCTTCGAGGACCCAGCCGGTTTCGGATATAGGGAGCGGTGCACTCTGGTTTCCCCCGCACCACAGTAACCGGGGCTTGTGGCGCATAGTGACGGTATTTCATCCCTGGCGCACGGGGTATCTCCCCCACTCTCATAGGTCGGACAACCGCTGGATCTACCGCCAACTCCCCCAACACACTCTTCAACTTCTCCAGCGTAATCCCACCAGGACGCAGAAGACGGGGCGGACTGACTGTCACATCCACAATCGTCGACTCCACCCCAACGGTACAAGGCCCACCATCCAGGACAGCGTCAATCTTCCCATCTAAATCCTCCAACACGTGGGCGGCGGTAGTTGGGCTTGGCCTTCCAGATGCATTGGCCGATGGTGCAGCGATCGGCACTTCTGCCGCTTGAATCACTGACCGGGCAACAGGATGGGCAGGACAGCGCATCCCCACAGTGTTCAGCCCACCAGTAACTACATCAGGCACCAGATTTCTCCTTTTCAGGATGATCGTCAGCGGCCCTGGCCAAAACTGACGGGCCAGTACCCAAGCTGCCTCCGGGATATCCAGGCAATAATCCTCCAGCCATGTCTCATCAGGCACATGGAGAATAAGTGGATTATCCTGCGGCCTTCCCTTAGCATAAAAAATCCTCTGGACGGCCTCTGGATTTAGTCCATGGGCTCCCAGCCCATAAACCGTCTCAGTGGGGATAGCTACCAGCCCTCCCCGACAGAGAATGGTTGCAGCCTGTTTGGCCTCATCCGGATATAAAATTTGAGTTTTCAAAATACTCACCCTATTTCTCTGCGCTATACCCTCCACACACAGCAATGCTCATCCCTAATACAGGAGATTGACTCTCTTCATTAATACTCCCGTCTATTTCTTCCAATGAGTTCCAGAATTCCCACAGCAATGACCAGCGCACCAGCAGTAATATGCAAAATACCCATTGCTTTTCTCATAGTCCTCTTCTCCTTTTATTCAAATATACCTACCGTAAGTCCCGCCAGCTCCATAGCGGTATCACAGGCAAATCCTACCTGCTGAAGATAATGCTTTACTGCCAAAATCCCGTATTTAGGGTTAACCCGTTCATCCTCCAGCTCCAGATCAATCCATCCCCCATCAGGGCCTTGGTTGGAGCCTATAAGCCATCCATCATCTTCCAAAATCTGATCTAGTCCCCGACGCAAACCATCCAGATCCATTCCGGAGGGCAGCGCTGTAAAGTGGATACGCATGTCCATGCTTTAATATTCTCCTTGACTGTTTTTCAGCCGCTCCGCTTGATCGGCAATCATCAGACTATCTATAATTTCATCCAAATCACCGTCCATAACAGCGTCCAGTTTATAAATGGTTAATCCGATTCTATGATCGGTAAGCCTACCCTGAGGGAAGTTATAGGTACGGATACGCTCATTGCGCATACCGGAACCTACCTGGCTACGGCGTGCAGCAGCAAACTCACTGTCTATCTTCTCCTGCTCAATTTCATATAGGCGGGCACGTAAAATCTGCATAGCCTTCTCTCGATTTTGAAACTGGCTACGCTCCTGCTGGCACTCCACCACCATACCCGAGGGCCTGTGAATCAGACGTACTGCTGAAGATGTCTTGTTAATATGTTGTCCGCCCGCCCCGGAAGATCGGAAAACCTGCATTTCCACATCAGTAGGGTTAAGGTTAAACTCCACCTCATCCACCTGGGGCAGTACCGCTACGGTAACGGTAGAGGTATGGATACGCCCTCCCGATTCCGTCTCCGGTACCCGCTGCACCCGGTGCACTCCGCTTTCAAACTTTAACCTGGAGTAGGCTCCATCCCCTTCTATGATAAAAGTAACCTCTTTAGTTCCCCCCAACTCAGTCTCGCTGGTACTGGTGAACTCCAACTTCCAACCCCGACTTTCGGCATACATTGTATACATGCGGGTCAGGGAATGGGCGAACAAGGCCGATTCCTCTCCGCCTACGCCGGCTCGGATTTCCATAATCACATTCTTCCCGTCGTTTGGATCCCTGGGCAATAGAAGAAGCTTTAGTTCCTCCTCTAGCTGGATCAGTCGCTCCTTGGCAACAGAAAACTCCTCCTGCGCCAGTTCTTTGAGTTCCGGATCATTCATCATGACAAGCGCCTCATCCCGGTTTTCCTCATATTGGCGGTACTCCCGCCAAGCTGCAACCACCGGGGCCAATTCCCGCTCCTCCCGGTTGAGGCGGGCTACCAGTTCCGGATTTTCATAAGTCTCGGCAGCATTGAGGCGGGCCTCCAGTTCCGCGTAGCGCAGCTCCACAGCGCGCAGTTTTTCTTTCATAGGCCTTTCCTCCTCTCCGTCAATGATCCAGCAAAAAGGATTTTACCAATGCCAAAGGCTCACGGACGTACATTTTTAGCCGGGAGGGTACATGGCTGGAGGGAGCCGCTAAGGTAGACAGATCATAGCCCTCCTTCCATATTCTACCCCAAAGCATACGCACCCGGGTCAGATGGAAACCGTTTGACACCACCACAATACCATTGGTCATATCGTATCCCTCTTCCTCCAGTAGCTCCCTGGTATAGCTCAGGTTTTGCCATGTGTTGTGGGACTGATCCTCCTGAAGAATTCGGTTTGCAGGTACCCCATGCTCTACTAAATAATCGTGCATTGCCTGGGCCTCGGTCATATGTTCATTAGAGCCCTGACCACCGGAAACCACCACCGTCATATCTGGATGTTCCCCTAAATAATCCAGCGCCTTATCCATCCGGTCCTGCAGTAAGGTAGAAGGTCCCCATGGCATCACCTGACAACCAAGAATGACCATAATCTGAGGTTCCCCCGTTACATGATCAAATCTCCCCCACAGCACCGCTCCCAACAAGGCAGAAAAGCCCAAAACTCCCACTAGCAGCAGAGCCAGGATAATATTGCGCAGAGTATGCTTCTTTCGCCGTCCTGCGTAGAGCTTATGGGTTCTATCTCTCATCCCCGTGCCTCCTCCAATTCGGCTGCCAACCGCTCCCATTTGGCATATAGCTGGGCCAACTCATCTTCCAGTACATCCCGCTGCTCACAAAGTTCCCGAAGCTTTAGATAATCCGAGGCGCACTCCTCCATGGCGCAGGTCAGTTCGTATATCCGCTCCTCCGCCTTGGTGACCGCCCGCTCTGCGGCCTTTACATCCTTCTCAAGCTGCTTAGTTCCTCCAGGAGTCTTAGGCCTGTCCTTTTTAGGCTCCTCCTTGGCTGGCGTCTGCATATGCTTGGTCTGTTGCTTGCGTTCCAGCATAGCCCGGTAAGCCCGAAAGTCTCCTCGAAAATCGGTAATAGTTCCATTTTCAATTACCCAGATGCGGGTGGCAAACTTATCAATAAAATATCTATCGTGGGAGACGAAAAGAAGGTTGCCATCATAGCTTTCCACCGCTTCCTCAATCCACTCCCGCGAGGCCACGTCTAAATGGTTGGTAGGCTCGTCCAGAATGAGAAAATTAACCTTTTCCTCCATGAGCATACACAACCGCAACCGTGACTGCTCTCCACCGGACAGAGAAGACACACTTTTAAAGACATCCTCCCCACGAAAACGGAAAGCGGCCAGCCGATCCCTGGCTTCCTGGGTAGTGCAGTTTGTCTCATAGAGCATGGTATCCACCAAATTACGCTCGGGATTTGAAAAAACCACCTGCTGGGGCAAATATCCCAGCTTTACCGTGGGCCCCTTATATAAATGGCCTGCGCTGGGGCTATCCTCCTCCATAATCAGCTTCAAAAAGGTGGATTTTCCCGTTCCGTTATCTCCCAGCAGGCCGATGCGCTCCCCGCTGGTCACCTCCAGATTTACGCCGGTAAAAAGGGTTCGTCCCTCAAAGCCTTTACCCACTCCTACCACAGCCAAAGCCATATCTCCGTGGAATTCTCCCTGCTGAAAACGGGCGGACATGGCCCGCTCCTTCTTTGGCCTATCAGTGCAGTCCATTCGCTCGGCCCGCCGTTCCATATTAATGGCCCGTCTATACTGCTTATCATTTCCTTTGAACGCCCATAGGCGCATCTGCTCAGCAGCTTTCGTTAATTGAGCGATCTTTGCCTGCTCCTTCTCATACTGCTTCATGCGCTCCTGATATCGGCGCTCCTTCTCCTCCACATAAAAGCTATAATTGCCGGCGTAAAACTCTGCCCTACCTTGGGATATTTCCACAATACGCTTGACCACCCGATCCAAAAACCAGCGGTCATGGGAAATGGCCAGCACCGTTCCCTTGAAGCGGTGCAGATATTCCTCCAACCACTCGGTAGCGTGTAGATCCAAGTGATTGGTAGGCTCGTCCAGCAAGAGGATATCAGTATCCTCCAAGATCAGCCTGGCAAGATTGATCCGGGTCTTTTCCCCACCAGATAAATTGGAAAATTGTTGCGTGCACATTTCCTGGGAAATCCCCAGACCATTACATACCTTAGCCAAGCGGGTGTCTGTGTCGTAACCCCCACCCGCCTCAAAAGCAGCGATAAGCTGGTCATATCGCCGGGGAAGGGACGGATCAACCTCCCCCTTCCCCATTTGAGCCGCCACCTGGCTGATCTCCTCCTCAATAGAGTGCAACCGATCAAACGCAGTTTGCAGCACATCTTCCACCGTATACCCCGCCGGATAAACGGGGATTTGTGAAATGAGTCCCACCCGGCGACCGGGGGCCACAGAGGCCTGACCTTCGTCAGGCTCCAGCTGGCCGGTGAGCATACGAAACACCGTTGTCTTACCCGCTCCGTTTTTTCCCAGCAGGCCAACCCGCTCCCCGCTGTCCACCTGGAAGGTAAGCCCATCTAAAATACGGCTTCCCACCTCAAATTCTTTTACCAGGCCAGATATTGTAATATCGATCATAACATTCCCCTATTCGATCAGGTGCTGGGAGATGGATCCTGAGTGTGATCCACTATATACTCAACCAGCTTCTCAAAGGCCATAGCCCTAGATGCCTTGACCAGAATAGATGTCCCTGGGCGTAACTCCTTGGAGATAGCCTCGCAGGCCCGATCCACGCTCTCGGAATGAAACACCTGCGGCACCCCGCCGTCCCGGGCTCCATCTGCAATATAACGGGCCAGCTGGCCCATGGCAATCACACAATCAGCCCCAGCCTCAGCAAAATAACCACCCACGGCTCTATGGAACGTACTGCTGGCCATTCCCAGTTCTAACATATCTCCCAGGACGGCCACCTTCCGCCGCTCCTTAGGTGCTCCTCCCAGTACAGCGGCAGCTGCCCGCATAGACTGGGGGTTTGCGTTATATGCGTCGTTTAGGATCACAATATCTCCGCCTCGACGGATGATGTTCATCCGCATCTTGGTTGGCAGAAAACGCTGGACACCCTGGGCGATCTCCTCCCCCGAAAGGCCAAACCGCTCGGCTACAGCAGCGGCCATCAGGGCTGGATAGACCATATGCTCCCCAAGAGCAGGGATGGTGATCTCACACTGACAACTGGGGGTTCGCAGCGTACAGGTCAGACGGCTCTCTCCATCACTTTCTATCCCATAAGCAGTGTAATCCATACCTTCTCCCATCCCACAGAGCATCATCTGAAAGGGTAGCCTTCCCTTCAAAGGCTGCAGCAACTCATCATCTCCATTGAGCACTGTCAATCCATCTTTTTTCATATGAGTAAATATCTCGCATTTAGCCTTCAGGATATTCTCCCGACTGCCCAGGTTTTCAATATGAGAATCCCCCACATTGGTAATGAGGGTCACGTCCGGCTCCACCGTATCACTGAGATACTCAATTTCCCCGGCCTTATTCATCCCCATTTCCAGGACACAGATCTCATGTTCTCTGTTCAGCCGCAGCAAAGTCAACGGTAAACCAATGGCATTGTTAAAGTTTCCGTCTGTTTTCAACACCCTATACTTCTCACCCAGTACCGCCGCCACCATATCCTTGGTAGTCGTCTTGCCTACGCTTCCCGTAACTGCCACAAAGGGAATGTCAAACTTACGTTTATAGTGCTTGGCAAGGTCTCGTAAGGCCCGCTGAGTTGATCGTACCTTAACATAAAACTTTCCGGGCAAATAGCTTTCCCGATCCCGTGCAGTAAAGCATCCG
>JAZQMD010000038.1:0-3518 GCA_045543215.1 Oscillospiraceae bacterium | reverse complement strand
CATGTGCTGGGTCACAGCGGATACGACCATTTCATTGGCAATGTGGTGCTTATTCTGGTGCTAGGTCCCGGCCTGGAAGAGCGTTACGGCAGTTTCTCCCTTTTGTGGGCCATTTTATTTACTGCCCTAGTATCCGGCCTTATCCAGTTTATTTTCTTCCCCGGTTTCGCCCTGCTGGGCGCCAGCGGCATCGTATTTATGATGATTATGTTGGCCTCCTTTGGTGGCATGCGCTCAGGCACCATCCCCCTCACCCTCATCCTGGTATCCATCTTCTACCTGGGCGGTGAGCTTTGGGACGCTATTTTTTTGGATGATAATATCTCCCAACTTACCCATATTATTGGCGGCCTTTGTGGCACTGTGCTGGGCTTCGTCCTTGGCAATCGCTAATTCCCCTCCCTTTGTCGCATAAAGTTTTAAATGATTTTCCATTGCACAAATTATACAGCGCTGCTATAATATGATGCAATAAACTAGAGTAAAAGGAGGCTTTTTGTCATGCCTGCTCTGAAAGTGGTAAAAGCAAAGACCCTTAAACCCCATCCCGATCCCTCTACCCTGGTATTTGGGAGGACTTTTACTGACCATATGTTTCTTTGGCGTTACGATGCAGGCCAGGGCTGGCACGATCCCCAGATTGCTCCCTATGGCCCCCTGACGCTGGAGCCCTCCGCCATGGTATTCCACTATGCGCAGGAAGTTTTTGAGGGCATGAAAGCCTACCGCACCCCCGAGGGAAAGGTGCAGCTGTTTCGCCCCATGGACAATATTAAACGGCTGAACAACTCTTGCCAGCGCCTATGCATTCCTCAGCTGCCTGAGGAGGAAACACTCTCTTATTTAAAGGCTTTGATCGATCTGGAGCGAGGCTGGGTGCCAAACCAGGCAGGCACCTCCCTATATATCCGGCCCTTCATCATCGCTACCGAGCCTGCCCTGGGCGTGCATGCGTCCCATAGTTACCTGTTCTGTATCATCCTGTGTCCCGTGGGTTCTTATTATCCAGAGGGCATGAATCCTGTAAAGATCTATGTGGAAAACGATGACGTGCGGGCCGTCCGGGGCGGTACCGGCTACACCAAGTGCGGCGGTAATTATGCCGCTTCCATCCGAGCAGGCGAAAAGGCTGAACAGGCCGGTTTCTCCCAAGTGCTGTGGCTGGACGGTGTAGAACGCAAGTATGTGGAGGAAGTTGGCTCCATGAACGTGCTTTTCAAAATCGATGGTACTGTAGTCACCCCTCAACTTAACGGCTCAGTCCTTCCTGGCATTACCCGCCGTAGCTGCCTGGAGCTGTTGCGGGACTGGGGGGTTTGCGTCCAAGAACGGCCCATCCCGGCTGAAGAGCTCTTTCAGGCCGGTCAGACCGGTCATCTGGAGGAGGCCTGGGGCTCCGGCACCGCTGCGGTCATTTCTCCTATTGGTGAGCTGTCTTGGAATGAGCGCAGGATCGTGGTCAACGATGGCCGAATCGGCAGCTTGACCCAAAAACTGTATGACACCATCACCGGCATCCAGTGGGGCATCGAGCCCGATCCCTACGGCTGGACCATAGAGGTGTAAGAAAGCGGTGGCCCGTACAAATGGGCCGCCGCTTTCTTAGTACTCTAATTTCAATTTTTATAACCCATGTATCCCATTACTTCTCATCACAAATTAGGCCATAACCGTCGTCGTTGCGCTTGTATACTACGGCAAAAGCACCGCCCACATCCTCATTTCTGAAAGCAAAGAAGGTGTGGTTGAGCAAATTCATCTGCAAAATTGCTTCATCCACCGTCATAGGCTTCAGGGCGAAGCGTTTTGTACGCACCACATCGAACTGCTCTTCCTCTGTTGAAGCAACAGAGGGCCGCTCGTTAATACCAGGCTCAAAAATTCCCTGGCGTAGGCGCTTTTCCAGCCGAGACTTGTTCTTGCGCAGCTGCCGCTCTATGGAAGAGACAGCTGTATCGATGGAGGCAAACATATCAGAGGTACTCTCCGATGCTCGGAGGACCGTACCACCGGAACGGATCGTTACTTCTACTTTGTTGCGCTCCTTCTCGACGCTGAAGACCAGAAGCGCCTCCGTTTCGATCTTGAAGTAACGCTCAAGCTTACCTACCTTTTTCTCCGCATAGTTATGAACCGATTGGGGAAGGCTGACTTTCTTTTCCGTAAATGTGAATTTCATATTCCTCAGCTCCTTACCGCCCAAGAGGGCCATAATCGGGAGGTGGCAGAAAAAAGCACCCCGCCAGCCTCTATTGGTTATATTCTACCACATGTTAAAATTAAATCCAATATAATTTTAACATTTTTCATAAAATAATATCAATTTTTTACAGGCGACCAGAAGCATGCCTCGTCACGTGGCAGCCCAGGTTAACCACGCAAGGCAGGCCTGCAATATGGGTTGGATATGGCTCAATGGCCACCGACAAGGCAGTATTGCGCCCTCCAAGCCCCTGAGGCCCAATACCTAAGCGGTTAATCTTCTCCAAGACCCTTTCCTCCATTTCAGCATAATAAGGGTCTGCACTGGAAGCGCCCACCGGGCGCAGCAGAGCCCGCTTGGCCAGCAGAGCAGCCTTCTCCGATGTTCCCCCCAGCCCAACCCCTACTACAAGGGGTGGGCAGGGATTGGAACCAGCCCGCTCCACCGCTTCTACAATAAAGTCCTCCACCTGCGTCTGGGTCACCGAAGGATTAAACATCCGTAGAGCGGTCATATTCTCGCTGCCGAAGCCCTTAGGCGCAACCGTGACCGTCACCTGATCCCCCCCAGTCATAGACAGGTGGAGGATGGCAGGGGTATTGTCCCCCGTATTTACCCGACGCAGAGGGTCTCCCACCACCGATTTGCGCAAGAAGCCCTCAGTATACCCCTGGGCCACCCCTTTGTTCACCGCCTCCTCCAGCCCACCACCCGTCAGGTGGCACTCCTGTCCCCAATCTACAAAGACTACTGCCATCCCCGTGTCCTGACAGATGGGTAATCCCTTCTCGGCTGCAAAGGAAAAGTTTTCCTCTATATCTCCCAAGATGGCCCTCCCCACTGGGGAAGGCTCTGTCTCACGGGCTTCCCGGATGGCTTGGCACAGGTCATCCGTAAGGATGGTATTGGCTCTAATACACAAATCCCGTACCAACCGAACCAAATCGGCACAATCGATTTCTCTCATAATAACCCCCTCCTCCAATTTACGACATTCTTTTCTCTTGACGATCTTTCCAGTATTTGTTATATTCTAAATGCGGCTCATCACCGCAGCATCGAGATCACGATCTCGGTGTGGTCATTCCATTCTCCCGCGTAACATCATCTTTGGCTCTTTCCCCAGCCTTCGGGGAGAGAGCCGCTTTTTTGTCCATCCACAAATAACAAGAGGTTAGCTAGTTGCCTGGCTCCTCCCAGAACAGCTCGTCCAGACTTTTACCCAAAGTCCGACAGATGGCGATGCACAACCTAATGGTAGGGTTATAATCCCCCTGTTCAATGGCGTTCACAGTCTGTCGAGATACCCCTACCG
>JAZQMD010000037.1:0-6070 GCA_045543215.1 Oscillospiraceae bacterium | reverse complement strand
AACACCTCCGGCTCCCACAAGCTCAATTCAGCCATCGCCCAAGCATATTATGCCAAGATGCAGGGCCTGCAGGGTGTCACCACCGAGACTGGTGCAGGCCAATGGGGAACAGCCCTGTCCATGGCCTGCAGCTATCTAGGTCTGGACTGCAAGGTATATATGGTCAAGGTATCTTATGAGCAAAAGCCCTTCCGGCGAGAGGTCATGCGTACCTACGGAGCCTCCATCACTCCCTCTCCATCTGAAAGCACCCAGGTTGGCCGCAAAATTCTAGCCGAGCATCCGGGCACTACCGGCTCTCTGGGCTGCGCCATTAGTGAGGCGGTTGAGGCAGCGGTATCCAATCCCGGTTACCGCTATGTCCTGGGCTCCGTACTCAATCAAGTCCTTCTTCACCAGTCTGTCATCGGTCTAGAGGCCAAAACGGCCTTGGACAAATATGGCATCAAGCCTGATATCATCATCGGCTGCTCCGGGGGTGGATCGAACCTGGGTGGTCTAATCGCCCCTTTCATGGGTGAGCAGCTGCGTGGAGAGGCAAACTATCGCTTTATCGCGGTGGAGCCCGCCTCTTGCCCCTCCCTTACCCGCGGTGCGTATGCCTATGACTTCTGCGATACTGGCATGGTCTGTCCACTGGCCAAAATGTATACCCTTGGCAGTAGTTTTATCCCCTCGGCCAACCATGCCGGCGGACTGCGTTACCATGGTATGAGCCCCACTCTTTCCCAGCTCTATGCTGACGGCCTAATAGAGGCTATTTCAGCAAAGCAGAGTGACGTATTTACGGCGGCT
Organism: Oscillospiraceae bacterium; assembly: GCA_045543215.1. Classification (GTDB taxonomy): domain Bacteria; phylum Bacillota; class Clostridia; order Oscillospirales; family Oscillospiraceae; genus DXYV01. The sequence goes on along the minus strand of JAZQMD010000037.1, from coordinate 5,275 downwards.
GAGGAATTTGCCCGTGTGGAGGGAATTCTTCCCGCTCCTGAGTCCAGTCACGCCATCCGTGCAGCCATTGACGAGGCCCTTAAATGTAAACAGACCGGCGAGGAGAAAACTATCCTTTTTGGCCTCACTGGAACGGGTTATTTTGACATGGTAGCCTACGAAAAATTTCACGAGGGTCAAATGTCCGATTTTATCCCCACTGACGAGGATATTGCCGCCAGTCTTGCCAAGCTGCCCAAGGTGGACTAATCCCTCAAGTAAAACACCCCCGAAAGCACACTACGCTTCCGGGGGTGTTTTCACTCTATTCTTCTGCCACTCATCAGCTCTTTGGCCGCTTTTCCTGTCATATGCTCAATAACCAGTTCCAGCATACACAAGTGAGTAAAAAATCTTTCAATCTCCTCTCTGCGCCCTTCTACCTGAGTGGGGGAGTACTTGGCAGCTAACACCTCTAGGGCAGCCCGCTTTTCCCCTCCCTCCAGAATACGCACCCGTCCAAAGGCGATGACGCTTCGGAAATAAGTAGTATACTCCTCAGGCACGACCTGATCCTGATCAATGATACAAAAGGAGGCCTTTTCCTCCCGCCTGATAGCATCCAGCTTGTGGCCGTCCAGTGCACAGTGGAACCAGAGCCTACCGTCCTCATAAGCGTAGCTGAGGGGTACCGCATAAGGATAGCCTCCATCCCCCAGCACGGCCAGCACACCGGAGGTTCCACGTTCCAAAACAGTGGTGCACTCCTCCAGTGTCAGTTCCTGCCCTTTCCGGCGCATCTGACGAAACATAACAAACCCTCCATCCACCTAATTAAACTGCATCGTGCATTGCTGGCTACCCAAGTTAAGTCCTTTTATTCAAAGGAGCAACAGCCATTTTGTAATTATGGTAGCACACAGGGAGCATTTTTTCAATCACATGCGACAACGCATGCTATTACCCCAACTCTGTCTTGCCCAGTTTGGTATTTTGTGTTATACTACATTGCCTGTGCGTATAGATGAATCATCGGGGCACCCCGTGCTTTTTCTATCATATTTTGGAAAGGAGATCATAGCATTGTTCCTGGACCTGCTCAAATCGGCTTTCCTCGGCGTAGTGGAGGGGATCACCGAGTGGCTGCCCATTAGCTCTACCGGCCACCTTATTATTGTAGATCAATTTCTTCAACTGGGTACGCCGGAGTTCATGGATATGTACCGCTATGTCATCCAGCTGGGTGCAATCCTGGCGGTTTTGTTGCTGTTTTTCCATAAGCTCAACCCCTTCTTCTCTTCAAAATCCCCTGTTCAAAAGCGCCAGACCTGGAGGTTGTGGGGCAAGGTAATCCTGGCCTGCCTTCCTTCTGCGGTCATCGGCCTTCCCCTTAATGATTGGATGGACGAATATTTGATGAACCCCTGGACAGTAGCCGCTGCCCTCATTTTTTACGGTGTTGCTTTCCTGCTTATCGAAGACCGCCGCCAGACCTACTCCATCAGCCACACGGATGAATTGGACTGGCGCACCGTCTTGTTCATTGGTCTATTCCAGGCCCTGTCCATCGTTCCCGGTACTTCCCGTTCAGGAGCCACTATTTTAGGTGGAATGCTTCTGGGTTGCTCCCGAGGGGTAGCTGCTGAATTTTCGTTTTTCCTGGCTATCCCCACTATGGTTGGAGTAAGCATCCTCAAGCTGGGCAAATTTGCAGTAGAAAAGCTCCAGGTCGGCCTGCCCATCTTTACCGGGGAAGAATTGATCATACTCCTCATGGGATTTTTTGTGTCATTGTTAATTTCAGTATTCTGCATCCGCCTGCTCATGGACTTTGTCAAACAGCACAACTTTAGGCCCTTTGGCTGGTATCGTATTGCCCTTGGTGTGGTAGTGCTCCTCTTTTTCGGAGCCCAGACACTCCAATAACCTGCCTTTTTTAAGCTTAGCCATTATTTCGCAGACTTCCACCCTATACGATCCCATCGTGGTTCGTAAACTTTACCTTTTGGGGAGGTTACTATGTCCCAATACACCAATGAAATCAACCGCCGGCGTACCTTTGCCATCATCTCCCACCCTGATGCCGGCAAAACCACGCTCACCGAAAAGTTTCTTCTCTATGGAGGTGCCATTGCCCAAGCCGGTCAGGTAAAAGGCAAAAAAAATACGCGGGCAGCCACCTCCGACTGGATGGAGATTGAAAAACAACGTGGCATCTCGGTCACCTCCTCTGTCATGCAGTTCCAGTACGATGGTTTCTGTATCAACATTCTGGATACCCCTGGCCACCAGGACTTCTCCGAGGATACCTACCGCACCCTTATGGCAGCTGACTCTGCCGTCATGGTTATCGATGCGGCCAAGGGAGTAGAGGCGCAAACCCGCAAGCTGTTTAAGGTATGCCTACTGCGGGATATTCCAATTTTTACTTTCATCAACAAAATGGACCGGGAGGCCCGGGATCCCTTTGAGTTGTGTGAAGAAATTGAAAAGGAGTTGGGCATTGACACCTACGCTGTCAACTGGCCCATTGGCTGCGGGAAAGAGTTCCAAGGGGTATATGACCGGGGGAAAAAGGAGATTATCCACTTCACCTCTAACGGCGGTTCCAAGCAGGCCACAGCCGTAGAAGTAGGCCTGGACGATCCAAATTTGGATTTGCTTATTGGCTCTGCCCGCCGCTCCCAGCTTCAAGATGATGTAGAACTGCTGGACGGTGCCTCCTGTGACTTTGACATGGACCGAGTCCGTCATGGTAAACTTTCCCCGGTGTTCTTCGGCTCCGCCCTTACCAATTTTGGTGTCGAGCCTTTTCTGGAAGATTTTCTCCGCATGACGACCCCGCCCCTTCCCCGCAACTCCTCAGCAGGCCTGGTGGATAGCGAAGATGAAAGCTTCTCAGCCTTTGTGTTTAAAATCCAGGCCAATATGAATAAGGCCCATCGTGATCGAATTGCCTTCATGCGGGTAGTTTCTGGGCGATTTGATGCCGATCGGGAGGTCTATCATGTCCAGGCGGGCAAAAAGACCAAGCTGTCCCGGCCACAGCAGCTCATGGCAGCCGAGCGCGAGATCATTGAAGAGGCCTATGCAGGGGATATTATCGGGGTATTCGACCCGGGCGTTTTCTCCATTGGGGACACTCTGTGCGCCCCTGGCAAAAAGTTTACCTTCGATCCCATTCCCACCTTCGCACCGGAACATTTCCAGCGCATACGTCCGCTGGATACAATGAAACGCAAGCAGTTTCTCAAAGGCGTAGAGCAGATCGCTCAGGAGGGTGCCATTCAGATTTTCAAAACCCCTTACTCTGGTATGGAGGAGGTCATAGTAGGTGCAGTTGGCTCGCTGCAGTTCGATGTACTGGATTACCGTCTGAAAAACGAGTACGGCGTTGATCTATATGTAGAGGGCCTGCCTTATGAGTACCTACGTTGGGTTGAGCATGATGGGGATCAGCCTCTGCGGGATGATTCCCTTACCCTTCCCTCAGATGCCAAGCTAGTGGAGGATTTTAAGGGCAATCAGCTTTTGCTCTTTACTTCTTTCTGGTCTATCAACTGGACAGCTGATCGCAACAAGGATATACGCCTGCAGGAATTTGGTGGCGCAAAATTTAACTGAATTTTTTAGCGAAAAGTCCGGCTCCTACATTGGGGCCGGACCTTTTATTCCATAGTTTTTTCATTCCTTGTGGCGTTTTTCTTTTTATTACATAGGATAAATCAGAACAGCGGGGTGAACCAGCTATGGATGAAGAAAAACAAACCCTATGCACAGAGCTGAACACCATAGATACCACTCTGGGCTTTCTCCTTCTCATCATCCTCTCGATTTTCCTGTCATATAAGGCTACCCTGCGCCAGCGTCAGGCGCTGTGCCTAACCCTCCTGGGGGATGAGGAGGGCGCCGCACGCACTGGGGATGTCTATTCCCTTCGGCTAGGGGCAAATGCCCTGGTGGTAGGCGCTTTGGGCTATTTTTTCATGCTGGCGTTGCAAACCTGCCAAGATGCAGATCCCAGTGATCCGGTGTCCCGGCATTCAGCGCGGATGAACCTTATCGCGGGTTTCCTGGTATTACTGGCTGCCCTAATCCGGCTGTTCAATCTCAATTTTGTGCGGCGGACCCAGTCCTCATCTACCGAGGAACTGCCGCCCGACTAAGGAGGTATCCATTATAAATGGCCTATTCCGAGCTGGAGCTGCTGGCGCGCCTCGTCCAGTGTGAGGCCGGTGGCGAGGGCGATAACGGGATGCGGGCGGTAGCCTCTGTGGTCATGAACCGGGTAAATATCGACTATGGCGAGTATGGCCTTTACAACACCGTCAACCAGGTAGTGTTCCAGCGCCGCCAATTTGTGTGCGCCATGGAGACGGTCAACGGGGTCTATAACAACCAGAATATCTACAACATGCGTCCAGAGGCTGAACATTATGCGATAGCCGAATGGGCCATGGCGGGTAATCGTCTGGACGGCCTTGGCTTCGCCCTGTGGTTTTTCAATCCATACAGCGCGGACTGCCGCCCTAACTTCCCCTCCCGTGTGGGAGAATTCGTCCTGCGCATTGGTGACCACTGTTTTTACAACCCAACCAGCTACTATGCAGAAACCTAGTCAAACCGATTACATATTTTCCTAAACGGAAAGGAGACTTCTCTATGCCTCAACTTTATCCTGATGGCCCAGCGGCTATCAAACTCAACTCAATTCGTGAGCGGGAGGGGATCAACCTTCCCCCTGAGCCCTCCAGTGAATTTGAAACCCCCGGCATGCAGGGCTCGATGCAGCAGCTCCTATCAGAAAACCTGGGTAAATTTGTCCTGGCTGACTTTCTGGTGGGCGTATCCTCTATTGTGCGCCGTGTGGGTATCCTATACTCAGTAGGGCGCGGCTTTGTCGTCATCTACAATGAAGATTACCACACTTTCCAAGTTTGTGATATTTTCTCTTTGAAATTTGTATCCTTCTTTCCCTCAGGCTTTGAGCCGTCTATTGAAGAGCTGCTAAGTGGGCAGTTTACCAGTTCTATCCTTCCCCCCGGTATGCAAAGCGGTATTCTTACACCAGGTGGCAATACCGGCCTGCTGGATACCATGGAGTTCCCGCCTACCCAAAGTTCCACCGGTCGGAACACAAACACCTCCTCCATGAACGGTATGAATAGCTCCCGCACCTCCTCTGGCAGCGGCCACCGCACTTTGGGAATGCGATAATCTACAAAAAGGCATAGCCGTGTAAAACGACTATGCCTTTTTGCTTTTCACCCTGTAACCCCACGATTTCGGGACACAG
>JAZQMD010000036.1:0-2411 GCA_045543215.1 Oscillospiraceae bacterium | reverse complement strand
TGCTTGCTGATTAATCATGAAGGCCATACCTTCACCGAAAGCCAGCAGTTTTTCCTTGTCCATTTTTGACATTTGGGGAATCATTTTTCCAAAGGTTTCAAGGATTTTCTTTTCTGTTTCAGACATTAATTCCCGCTCCTTTATGTTGAGTTTAAAACAATTATAAGTCTATAAAAAACAAATGTCAAGTAGATTTTGTTTTTAATTCAATATTTGTTGACTATAAAACTTTTTTGTAGTATTATTAATAATAGAAAGGAAGGTGCTCACTTTGAACGAGCGCATAAAAATATTGCGTAAGGCTCTTGACCTCACACAACAAAAATTTGCTGACAATATTGGTGTAAAAAGAAATACTGTCGCAACTTATGAAATGGGACGTAGTATTCCGAGTGATTCTGCAATATCCCTCATTTGCAAAACATTTAATGTAAATGAAAAATGGCTCCGCACTGGGGAAGGCGAAATGTTTGTTCAACCATCTCGGGATGATGAACTAATTTCCATGGTTGACCAGTTTATGTCTGGGGAATCAGCTAGTTTTAAAAAACGTTTGATTTCTGTGCTTTCCAACTTAGAGGAAAATCAATGGATGTTTTTAGAACGAAAGTTGAAAGAAATTGTTGATATGACGGAAGAAACATCCAAGGTCATGACCCCAGAAGAAGAAGCAAGGGCCGAAGCAGAACAATACTATCAGGAACTCCTTCAAGAGAAGAGAGCGGCGGCAGGATTGTTAGCTTCACCCGATGTAAAAGAAGCATAAAAGTTTGGACTGGCTTCATGTAATTGAGCATAAAACTTTAATATACTGCCAGTCCTAAACAAAAAAAGAACCATGCACAGCCAGCCCGAAGGCCAGCTATGCATGGCATTGTCCTATCAACGGGAAAACTATTTTCTTTTTCAGCCAGTGTATGAAGCATTATCCTCAAGTAGCTACTGGCTAAATATATATTTAATGAATGAATATTTATCTGGAAGAATTTGTTTTCTTAAATTTGTAGAAATAAAAAAATATATGGATTAATCCATATATTTTTTTTGTTTTTTAACATCTACAATAATTGATTTACCAGGAGTTCCAAGTACAAAACCATTTTTATTATTTTCTTTATTTATATATTTTAATAGACTATTATTATGTTTCTCCATTATCATATACCTCCATTTTTTATTTTATAGTAATTCTTCCTATCTACCTTAAAAATTGACTTTTTCAAGGTCAAGAAAATACCTATTTTGTAGAATTTCATTGAAAAATGCCTAGTTTAAGCTATTTATAGCCAAGCCTTGATTTCTACATATTATAAAATATATCTGGTCTACCGACCGAGACGAAGCCCTCTTTGCCGGTGATCACCACGTTGTTGTAGCCACTGGAGCAGTGGACGATGAGGACATCTCCGTTTTCGTCCCAGCCTACAACGATCCCGATATGCTCGTCACCCGGATAAAAGGCCAGATCCCCAATTTGCACTTCATCCCATGAGATATCGGTGCAGTAGTTGTGCTGCATGGTGGCCCCGCCCCCGTGACCAATCACATAGTCCAGGGCATTGTGAAATGCCCAGTCTATGTACCCCGAGCAATCCATCCCGTAAGGTCGGTAAGTGCCAGTGGTAGGACTGCCCTGTGCGGTGACGCACTGGAGCGTACCCCAACGATCGTCCCAGCCGATGACGTTGCTCTTTCCTCCCCAAAAATAAGTTATCTTGCCCACAAGAGAACACGCGGCCTGAACGACTGCCCTCCGGTCTGGGTGCAAATCTTCCGGGAGCCTTCTCAAAACCTCGGAGGTATAGGCACTGATGGCAGACAGATCTCCAAGTATTTCCACAAACAATTCCCGATAGGTCAGCAGTTCATTCAGCATGGATACCTGCTGCGGGGTAAAAGCGTAAGCTCCTGCCATATCCTGGGCTGTTTTTGCGGTGATGGTAATGGTTAAGACCTTCTCCGTCCAACTGTCATCCACCCCATCACCGGGGTCACTGTCCGGGTGGTCAATCATCTCCACATGGTGGGAGAGGGCGCACATATCCCAAAAGACGGCTTTCAATTTTTCGATACGCTGAGCATCTATGGACACCACATCGGTCGCATCAGGACTGTTACCGCCAGCCACCTTTACGGCGAACACGGCCAGAACATCCACCTGATCAGGCGGGGCACCATGGATGAGTACGTTGTTGTAGCTGTCCCCGGACTGCAACAGTTCTAATTGGCCATTGAGATCATACTGAACCTGGGCTACCGCTGCTGCAACAGGGAGGGTATCTGGCGCTCTGTTCTCCCCGGAAAACAGGATTCCGAAGGGAGAGGCCGCAAGGCCCCCGATGGCTACCACAAGCAAGAGCATCATGAGAAACATCACGCCCCCGCCTGCGGCAAGGATGGAGCCGATCATA
>JAZQMD010000035.1:0-1780 GCA_045543215.1 Oscillospiraceae bacterium | reverse complement strand
CGGATATAGACGATGCCCCTCTGGCAATGGGTGGCTTAACCAGGGGGATGACGACCTATGAGATGGCAGCAGCTTACGCATCTTTCCCTCGCAGGGGCTTCTACACGGAGCCGACTGTAGTACTGCGGGTAGAGACCAAGGATGGAAAGCTCATCTGGGACAATGAGCCTGAAAGTCAGACGGTTATCAAGGAGAGTACTGCCTGGTATATGAATACCCTCCTGCGCAGCGCGGCCAATGAGGGAACCGGGACCGGAGCCCTGGTAAGTGGGCAGGTGGTAGCGGGTAAAACAGGTACCACTTCGGAAAATTTTGACCGCTGGTTTGCTGGTTATACCAATTATTATACCGGTGTGGTATGGACAGGATATCCATATAATGCAAAGATGCGGACACAGGGAAATCCTGCCTCAGCCCTATGGAAGAAGGTCATGACCCTGGTTCATGAGGATTTGGAGCGACGGGACTTTTTTAAACTAGAAAATACGGTTACAGCTTCCATCTGCCTGGATTGCGGGCACCTGGCCAATGAAAGTTGTACCAACGACATTCGGACGGTGATTGGAAAGGCCAATGGTGAAATCGTAGACCGTACGGCCAATTTTGTCTTTGCACCTGGGGATGCCCCCACGGGTTACTGTACTTGTCATATCTCCGTCGCGATCTGCAAGGATGCGCCTGTCTTGGGGGCTGACGGAACGCCCACTGGAGCTTATCATCTGGCTGGAGCATTCTGTCCGAAGGAGCGTGTATCCATGGTGCATATCGTGGACTATGAGCGGGCGGAGGCAGCCCTCTCTGCGGTAGTAGAGGATATGCCTTATATGAAAACTTATTACGAAGGCCTGCAGATGACCGATTGTACGGTGCACCCCGCTATCGACGCTGAACCTGATTTTCCAACCTTTGACTGGAGCACCTTCGATCCCTATGATTTAAGCACTTGGCCTTTTGACCCGTACAGTGATCCGGATACCTGGCCTTTTGATCCCTATGATTCCAGTACCTGGCCCATGTACGGTGATTCTGAACAGCCATCTGTTCCTACGGTGAAGCCAACAGAACCTGTTACCACACCTGAGCCGCCTTCAATCGAGAGTCCTTCCCAGCAGCCGCTTCCCACAGAAAGTCCATCTCAGGAGCCGGGCCCGACGCAGAATCCTTCCCAGGAGCCGGTTCCAACCCAGAACAACCCGTTTCAGGGCTTTACTCAGCTTCCAGAGGCAAACTCGCCTCCACCCCCGGTTGAGACAGGGGAGCGTCTGGAGCCTCCTCCCTTGGGGGTGGAGTATGTCCCTGCAGGACGGTGACAGGAAGAGGTACTTCTTTTAAATAGGACGGTAAACGAATTGTATAAGCTTTCTTATCTGGGAAGAGAGATATAATTTTAATAAGCGGCGGCGCAGAGAGCGCCGCCGCATCAGTTTGATCCGTGATCTTTTGATAAGGAGACTGAAGAGTGGATCTAGTGTACTCTAACCTTTTACAACTCATTTCTAAAAGAGACAAAAAGTTTTCTTATTTTCTGGGGAAAATGAGAGCTTTGACCAGAGACTACCCCTTGAAACCTGTAAAATGGTGTGTTACAATAAACCATGGTATAAAGACAAATGACCTTCTGAGGTGGACGATTTTGGCCTACAGCATAGAAATGGAGTGAGCGGCGTGAAAAAGGCACCCAGGTATTTTATTGTAGAGGCCGATGCCCTGCCGGAAATCTATGGGAGGGTGGCTGAAACCAAGCGATTGCTGGAGTTGGGGGAAGTCGGAGGCCAAGCGG
>JAZQMD010000034.1:0-2583 GCA_045543215.1 Oscillospiraceae bacterium | reverse complement strand
TTTAATTTGTCTTCCTAAGACCGCTTGGCCTCCGACTTCGCCGCCTTGTCCAACCTATGTCCCCATTTTCACCTGTCGCTCCAAAGCGGCTGCGACACCACTCTACAGCGTATGAACCGCAAGTACGACACCGCCCGTTATCTGGAATCGGTGCGGCTGCTGCGGCAGTATTTTGACCTTCCCGCCATTACCACCGACCTGATCGTGGGTTTCCCCGGGGAAACCGAAGAAGAATTCATCCAATCCTTGTCCTTTATTCAGGAATGCAGCTTTTCCTCCATGCACATTTTCCCCTACTCTCCCCGCCCCGGCACCCCTGCGGCCGCCATGAAGGAACAGGTGCCCAGTCCTGTCAAAGAACAACGTGCCCACGCCGCCGCCGAAGTGGCTGCCGCTATGGAACAAAGCTATCTCCATTCCCTCCTTGGCCGTACCCTTCCCGTTCTGTTTGAGCAGGATGAAAAGGGCTGTTCCAAGGGTCACGCTCCCAACTACGTGGAAGTACGCATTCCCACGTCCGGCCTGCATAACGTGGTGCGGCAGGTCACCGTCACCGGTGTGGAAGAAAATCACCTGACAGCAATTTGACGCAATACGCAAAAATCCCGACATCGATGATCCGCCCCTGTCAAGGTAGACCGAGGAAATAAACAAAAAATAGTTCTATTAACTCACCGTTACCAAACTGGTAGCGGTGAGTTTCTTTATGCAGCAAATCCTTCCTTGTATTTTTGAATTCGCTTATTTTCTGGAATGGGGTACAGGGCCGGCTCGTCGGAGTTCAGTGCCTCCATCCGGACCTCCATGGGGGTTCGATTTTCAAATCGTTCCTGGAAACGCTCGTAGTTATAGAAGTGGATGTATTTCTCAATGGCAGAGCACAGGGACTTTTCGTCCTTAAACGTCTGTAAGTGGTACATCTCAGACTTGATGATCCCCCAGAACCCCTCGGTCGGACCGTTATCGATACAGTGTCCAACACGAGACATGGATTGCTCCATTCCTTGGTTGCTCAGCTTGGACTGAAATACAGTACCGGTATATTGGAAACCACGATCACTGTGGAAAATGGGTTTTGCATCAGGATTATTTTCAATGGCCTTATCAAAGGTCTGGAATACCAGTTTATTGTCATTACGGCGGCTGATAACATAAGAAACAACCGAACGATCATACAGATCCAAGATTGCGCTAAGGTAAATTTTGTGGCACACCGGGCCATCATGCCACTTGAACTCCGTTACGTCTGTCACCCACTTTTCGTTCGGCGCAGATGCATTGAAATCGCGTTTCAGGATGTTTTCTGCTGTCCGTTCCGGAGTAGCCTTTCTATACTTCTTCGGCTGCTTGCGAATAACAGAATGAACGTCAATAACTCTCATGATTCGGTGGATCCGATTTTTGCTATAGCAGGTTCCATTAAGACGATTGATCCATGCGGTCATTCGGCGATAACCAAGAATATGGTTATATTGTTCGTCGTACTCCCGAATAAGCTCCGCTAATAAAAGGTTTTCTTGCTCTTCTTGGGGTATAGAACGATGTAGCCATTTATAATAGGCAGCTTTTGAAATGCCCAGCACGTCACACATCCAACGGATGCTATAACCATTCTCTGTATGGAAGTACTGGATGGTTAGATACCTCGATTCAAAACGTACTTTACCCAGCCTCACATCCCTTCGAATTCCTTCACTTTTTTTAGTATTTCAATTGTCCTTCTCTCGTCTTCCAACTGGCGCTTCAGACGGAGGTTTTCTCTGCGAAGGCGTTCCAGCTCGTCCACTTCGTCATCTGTCTTATGATGGCCGCGCCTGTCTGTAAGACCCTCTTCCCCCTCGGAGAGATACTTCTTAACCCAGTTGTAAACTTGGCTGTAGGAAACATCGTAGAGTGCAGCAGTGCCCTTGTAGTCCTTGTCGTGAGCAATACAGTACTCCGTGATTTCTTTGCGCTCTTCCAGTGTTGTCTTTCTTCTTGCGTCTGCCATATAAACCTCCCGTTTCGGATCGTAATCCTCAAGTTCTTTATTGGCATTATAACGCTTGATCCAACTTCTGAGTACCCATCCTCCCGAAATATTATATTTTGCCACAATATCGTCTACACTTCCCTCCCCCCTAAGATACGCTTTGACGCACTGCAGCTTAAATTCCTGTGAGTAGCTGGCATTACCGACTCCTCTTTCGAATGCGGAAATGCCATTAACCTCATATCTGGAAATCCATTTATATATTTCATTTGGGTTCATTCCATAGGCTTCTTTAAGCTGATATTTAGTGACTTTCCCTGATTGGAATGCTTCAATTATTTCTACCTTTTTTTCTGCTGTAAATTTTAGCTTGGGCATAAAAATATCCTCCCAAAGTAGATTGGATATTTCCATAGTCTACTTTGGGAGGATCATATCAGTTACCCGCCGGGATTTCGTTTTCCATTGCCCACAGCCGTAAAACATGATATGATAAGATCAACATCGGCAGGAGGTTTATCATGGCGATTTCTAATGAGCAGTATGTTTCCCAATATCTGCAGCGCATCGGCTACACCGGCGACACTCAGCCAAGCCTTGCCACCCTGCAG